>JAFGNZ010000027.1 GCA_016926755.1 Myxococcaceae bacterium
CCTCCTCAAGAGCCGCCGCAGGACGCCAAGACACCCGCCTTGCTGGCCATGCTCCGATGGATGCTCCGCTGGCTTGCTTGAGGGCCTCTGTTCAACACCCACTGAAGACGTCCAGCTCGAACGTCCTACGCAGCAGCCCGGCCCAATCCAGCCGTGCCTTGCGCTCCTTCTTCGGCTCCTGCCTCGCCGCTGCCAAAGCCGGCCCGCTCGCCTCCTGTGGCTTCGGCTTTGCCCCCGCTTGGGGGATCCATGAATCCATCCCGGCGGCCGCCCGTCTGGAGCTCGACATGCGCCGGAGGCCTGAAGGATGCTGGGTAACATGAGGTGCGTCACGTGGTCGTGCCTGCTGGCGCTGCTGGCATGGCTGGCAGCGCCCTCGGTCCACGCCGAGGGCGTGGAGGAGCGGGCGAAGGTGCCGAGCTCGACGATCCGGCTGCGGGGCGCCGCGGGGATCGGCGCCATCCCGGGCGGGTACATCTCGGTCGGCGGCTCTCGGCTCCAGCTCCTCGAGGGCAGCTCGAAGCGCTGGCGCACCCTCCACCAGGTCCAGGGCGACAACCTCTACCGGGTCGAGGCCGACGACGACGGTCGGCTCCTGGCGTCGTGGGAGCAGGAGCGCGTGTTTCGCCTGTTCGACCGCGCGCGCGGGACGCACCGCGCCATTCCCAAGCCGCCCGCCCCGCCGGGATACCCCCCGGGCACCTTCGGCGTCGAGGCGCTGTTCTTCGACGATGACGGGCGAGACGCCATCGTGTTCATCGACGGCCATCCGTACCTGGGCGCCGCAATCGGCCAGCGCACGGTGGTCGCCGCGTACCGCGTGGCGCTCGACGGCGAGACGGCGCCCCGGCTGCTGTTCGTCGAGGAGGGGGTGGAGCTGCAGTTCTCGCCGCGCGGCGCGATCCTCATCAAGCCCCGCGGCTGGCGCATGAGTTGTATGCAGGGCGGCTGCGACATCGAGGCGATCATCGCGCTGGAGCTGGATGGCGAGCGCGTCACGCGCCGCACGCTCCTCGAGGCCGGCGACCGTCACGTCGGCGTCGCCCTCCCCGTGAAGGGGCGCGACGACGTGCGCTTCGCCGCCCAGGTCACGGTTCGCGCCGACGGCAAGAACACGCGGGGCCTGTTGCGCTTCCGCTTCGGCGGCCGCCCCGAGTTCCAGCGGCTGTCGGAGAGCGACACGTCGCACTACCCGCACTCGCTCCTCACCCGGTCGGGCGAGTTCGTCGAGGTGCGGCAGGGGGAAGACCGGAGCCTGACGATGACGCGGACGACGGCGGCCGGCGGGGAGACGCGGGCGACGATTCCTCCGTGGACCGACGCGCGCGGCCGCCGGGAGAAGGGCTGGTTCGAGAGCGTCGGCGAGCGCGCGGATGGCAGCCTGTGGTTGCACTGGGCGGATCACCTGGTGTTCGTGCGGGGAAACGAGCGCCCGCGCAAGGTAGACATCCGCCACGTCCTCGGCCGAGGCACCGAGTGGGCGGGCGCCTACGTCTACGTAGCGCGGCCCGAGGGCCTGTGGGTCGGAATCGAGATGGGCGGCGGTCGCGACTACCGTTTCCTCGACATGGCTGATCTCGAGAAGCGCGCCGTCCCGTGGACGCCTCCGGCGCCGGGCTCCGACGCGCCGCCGCCGCTGCCGCGGGTCGCGACGACGCTGCCAGGCCAGCGGCGCACCCTGGTCCTCGGCGGCGTCACCGTCTCCGTCGGGGACACCGACATGTACTCTCGCAGCAGCGGCAAGGAGGCATGGCGGCTCCTGTATGGCGTGCCTGGCCGCAGCATCTATCGCATGGCCACCGACGACGCCGCGGGGCGGATCCTCGCGTCGTGGTCCGCCGAGAAGGAGTTTCACCTGTTCCAGCCCGCGACGGGCACCCACGAGCGGTTCCCCTGGCCGGTGTCGGACATGAAGGGTCTCAACGCCGGCCTGCAAGGCCTGTTCTTCTCGACCGACGGCCGACATGCGCTGGTCTACATGAGCGGCCGCGTCATGGGTCGGTCGCCGGACATCAACGAGGCATACCTCGTGCCGCTCGACCGCAGCGGCCCGCCGCGCCGCCTGTTCCGCGTCGAGGGGCAGCGGTGGCACGCCTCGCCGCGCGGCGCCACGTTCGTGAAGCCGAACCCGAACCACGGCTGCACGGCCCGGCAGTGCGTCGTCGACGCCATCGTCGTCGTCGACATCGCCGGCAGCCGCGCCACCGAGCGCGTCATCCACGAGCCCAAGCTGCACACCGACTACGTGGGCCTCGTGCCCGGCAGCAGCGCCGACGGGCTCGCGCTCCTCACCCGGCACTGGCCTCCCAAGGGGATGAACACGTCACTCGGCCTCCTGCGCTTTCGCTACGGAGACACTGCGGTGGACTACCGCCTGCTGCCTCCCGGCAGCGAGAGCGACGCCGGGCGGACGTTCCTCACCAGCTCGGGTGAGTACATGGAGCTCGTGGCGCAGCCGGAGGGTGGGCTGTCGGTGCGCCTTCCTCGGGGGAACGGCGCGCCCACCGGCTGGGACCTGCCGGCGTTTCCTCACGCGGACCGCGACAGCGCTGCCGACCGCGCCGTGCACGGCATGGGGCAGCGACAGGGCGGAGGGTTCTGGCTGCACTGGGGCGACCACCTCGTGCTCCTCGATGACGGGCCGCCCCGCGCCTACAGCCTCGCGCGCCTGTTGCCCCGCAAGGCCGAGTGGGCCGGAGCCGACCGCTACGAGGCGACGCCAGAGAGGCTCGTGATCGGCGTCGACCGCGCGGGGGGCCGGGACTTCGTGTCGGTCGACCTGGCCACCGCCGAGAAGCAAGCCCGCGCGTGGGGAGCTCGCCGCGGCGCGCGGTGAACGGGGAGGGGCGAACAGGCGCGACTGGCTCGCGTGGGCTGGATGCGTGGCGCGAGCGCGTGGACGACTCCACTCCGAGCTTTGAGTTGAAGCCTCTCATGTCGAAGGAGGAAAGGGCCGTACGCCGTGCCGGTGCACCCGCCATGCAGCCTCCTGGGGCACACTCTCACCGGCGCCGCGCTCTGCGCGAGAACACGACATCGGTCTGCTGGACCAGCGGCAGCCTCAGGCGCCGGGGCCCCAGGGGCGGCATCCCCGAGAGGTAGCCGTCCAGTGAGTAGTCATTGCGGAGCGCGGAGGCGGAGAACCCGTGGTCCGAGAAGAAGTCCACGATGTGCCGAGCCACGTCGCGGCGGCCCGGCCGCCTCGCGGGGGTGATCTCGATCAGGAACTCCACGTCCCGCCGCAGGTGCCGCATCACCGCCGCGAACCCCGCCACCACGTCGCCCTCGGCGCCCTCCACATCGATCTTGATGATGCGGGCCGCGGCGAGCAGCTCGGGGGCGACGAGGGCCGGGATGGGCGCCGCGCGGACCCGGGCCTCGACGAGCCCCTCCCCTCCCACCGTGCTCGTCTTCCCGAGGTTGTACGAGGGCCCGAGCCGCACCTCCACCGTCCCTCGCCGGCTCGCCGCCGCCGCGTGGATGGCGGTGACGTTGCGCGCCCGGTTCCGCGCCACGTTCTCCTGGAGCTGGCGGAAGATCGAGGGTGATGCCTCGATGGCGGCCACGCTCCCCTGGTGCCCCGTGAGGTGGGAGGCCAGCAGCGTGTAGTAGCCGATGTTCGCGCCGATATCGATGAAGCCATCCCCGGGCCTCAGCGACTCGACCACCCAGCGCGTGTGGTTGGGCTCCCAGACGCCGAACCAGTACAGCCGGCTCTGCAGGAGGTCCGCCGTGTCGAGCCGGAAGCGCGCGCCCCACCAGGACGGCGCCACGCCGGTGATGCGCTGCCGGAGGAAGCGCCGCTCGAGCTCTCCCCAGGACATCCGCGCCGCTCCCTAATAGAGAGCTGGCCCGGCGGGAGCGACGGACTCTCCGGAGGACTCGCTCTCCTCCTGGATCTGCTTGAAAGGCCGGCCCGCGCCAAACAGGAGCCCCAGCTTGAACTGGACGAAGCCGCCGTTGAAGCCGGCGCTCACCGTCGAGCCTGTCGAGCTCGTGTCCGCCACTCCCACCAGCGGGAAGAGGATCCCCACCTCCGGCATCACCCGGAGGCCCTCGGCGACGCGGAGCGCGTAGCCCAGAGAGCCGCCAGCGCTGATGATGTTGGCGCTGCCATCCTCTGCGCTGGTGGTGAAGCGGGTGAGCGTCACTCGAGGCCCCAGGACGAGCTCCGATCCCCCATCCATCTTGAAGCCCACCAGCACCGGCAGCGCCAGATTGGTGTAGGTGAGGTCATCCAAGCCAGCCAGGCGCAACAACATGCTCATCACCGATGGCGCCAGCGAGACGGCCATGTCTGGATCATCGGGAGCCGTGAGGAGGACCTTGCCCTGCAGCTCCACCATGGACGAGCCGACCCGCACCCCCAGGTCCAGCCGGTCCGTCACGCCGTAGCGCATGGCCAGGTCCACATGCGGAATGGGCTTTGCGTCCTGGTCCGCGAGGCTCGCCACGCCCATCGCCCCCGGCTCGAGGGCAAACTGGAAGTTGCCCTGGCCCAGCGTGTCCGCTGTCTGTACGTGGCTGATGGAGGCACAGCCGGTTGCCAGGAGACTCATCACCGCGGCGAGTGCGATACGGCTCATGCCTGCCCCCTCATTCTCCGTGGCTCATGCCATGAACGGATGCGGGAAGTGTAGCATGAGGGCGCGCCAGGCCGCACCCTGGAGCTTGATCAACCGTCAGGGATTCAGTCACTCCGGCGGCGGGTCGAACGCGCGGCCTCCGAAGGACGGCTGAGCCATGATCTCCCGCGCCAGACGGTCGGTGAAGGCGCTCCCCTCGCGGGCGTACGCCTCTGCCTCCTGAGAGGTGAGGCGTACCCGCACCGAGGTCATGGCGATGCCACCGACCACGACCTCAATGACCAGCGCCCCGCCCTCCTCGCGCAGCACGCGATAGAGGAGCGGGCTCTGGTAGAGGACTTGCTCGTGGCTCACGGAATCTCCGTCGCCACCGTCTGGGCGACCGGGGCATTGATGGCCATCACCTCCGGCACTCCACCCGAGGTGTAGCCCCCGAACTTGAAGCAGTCCTTGTCCTCCGCGCTCTGGCACTTCCAGACGCCCGGGTCGCTCTCCACCGGCAGCCGCACGCAGGTGCCCGAGGCGCTCAGGTCCAGCGTCATCATGCGCAGCGGGCCCTCGAAGTTCTTCGCGGGCAGGCCGAGCGCCTGCCCGAGCACCGCGGGATCGTGCGTGGCGCCCGTCATCGACTTCCGCACGGCGTCCTGGATGACGGACGTGGGAGCGGCGAACAGGTAGCAGCCGCTGTCGTCACAGCGCCCGAAGTTCGTCGCGCCCGTCTGCACGACGTACTTCTGGTACAGGTCTTCCTTCATCAGCCACGACACCTTCATGTCGGGGAAGTTCTTCGCCAGGTGCTGCTCGATGCTCCACGGCTGGGCGAGCTGGTCGGCCTCCTTGGAGATGTTGGCCTGCCGCGCGTCACACGCCGCCAAGGCTGGAGTCGGCGCCGGGGTGGCGACGGCGGGCTCCGCGTGCTTGCAGCCGACCACGAGCAGGGCACAGAGGAGAAGGTTGCGGACCATCCAAGTCATGGAGAAACCTCATCTGGGTGGGTTGATGTGGCGCACACAATAGACCAGGAAGATCCGAGTTTGGCCAGTCATGCATCCGGGGGGCTCGCTCGGCAGGAACAGGGCGCTGGCGGTGAGAGGCTCGTTGGCACAAGCTGAGCGCATGAAGACGCTCCGCCTGCTGTGCGCCGTTCTTCTCCCGC
>JAFGNZ010000183.1 GCA_016926755.1 Myxococcaceae bacterium
ATCCGTGATCAACTCGCTGCTTCAACCCGCCTGCGACTACCGGGGACTGCGGCATGCCCGTAGTCCATATATTCAGCAGGAGGTCCCCAAATCACTGGGAGCGGCCTGGCTTGTCCCATCGCCCATTCGACCCTGATGGGGCGGGGCGGCCACGCTTCGGCGCGAGTCAAGGCGAAGGCTTCATCGCTTGTCACGTCAAGGTCGCCGGTGAACGCCTTGCTATAACCCGATCCTCCAAGCAGGAACATCCGGTCGAAACCAGGGAAGGGCCTTGACGTGGACTTGGAACCCAAACTCGTCTCCCAACGCTCTTCCAAGCCGAATGACAGCGAACCTGCTCGCCCCGCGACACAGGTTATGTTCGCCACGATCTTTCGAACTGATCCAACGGGGTGAAGTCCACATTGCGGATCTTCGCCCGCTCGAACGCCTTCTTCACCTCTTCCACGACCAATACCGCTCCGTTACGGCGCGTGGACATGAAGAAGTCGGAGCCATCCCAGGATGCAGGATCGAAGAAGAACCCCTTCCACACGGGGAAAATGCCGGCCGGGCGGATGCGTGGCACCTCGATGCTTTGGGACCAATCAATGTCGCCGCACCGTCCGGTGACGGCCAGACCGCTGTAGCCGGGGATCAGTTGACCCTGCTTGTCGCGAACGGAGACCTCGTAGAGCGACCACCCGGTGAACCCGTGCGACCGCAAGAGTTGGACTACCGGATCCGAGATAATGATGGGTACTGCGAGTGTCGTCCAAATCACGGGAAGTGGCCTGGCTTGTCCCATGGCCCATTCGACCTTGATGGGGCGGGGTGGTCGCGCTTCGGCGCGAGTCAAGGCGCAGGCTTCATCGCTTGTCACGTCAAGGTCGCCCGTGAACGCCTTGCTGTAACCCGATCCTCCAAGCAGGAACATCCGGTCGAAGCCAGGGAAAGGCCTAGATGTTGACCTGGAATCCAAACTCGCCTCCCAACGCTCTTCGCTCTTCCAAGCCGAATGCCAGCGAACCTGGCCGCCCCGCGACACAGGGCGTCATATTCGCCACGATCTTTCGAATTGATCCAACGGGGTGAAGTCGACGTTCCTGATCTTCGCCCGCTCGAACGCCTTCTTCACCTCCTCCACTACGAAGGTCCACCCAACGAACTCAGCCGGCATGAAGAAGTCGGAGCCATCCCATGAGGTTGGATCAAAGAAGAGCCCCTTCCATACAGGGAAGATGCCGGCTGGAAAGATGCGGGGCACCTCGATGCTTTGGGGCCAATCGATGTTGCCGCAACGGCCTGTGAAGGCAAGACCGCTATAGCCTGGGATCAAGTGACCTTGCTTGTCCTGGATAGAGACTTCATAGAGCGACCACCCGGTGAACCCGTGCGAGCGCAGGAGTTGCACCACCGAATCTGCAATGATGAGCATGGTCCCCATCCTCGTCCAAATCACCTGGAGCGGCTTGGATTGACCCATCCCCCAATGGACTGCAATTGGAAGGGCTGGATGTATTTCGGCGCGGGTCAACCCGATGGCGTCAGTCTTCACATCCACGTCGCCTCTGTAAGGCCTCTTGGCACACGGATCCCCAAGAAGGAACAGCTTGGCAAAACCCGGGAAAGGCCTAGAAGTTGACTTGGAACCCAAACTCGCCTCCCATTTCTCTTCCGAATTGAAGGATCTGTTCTAATGTGGGGTTCTGTCTGAAGAACTCTTCCCACTTCTTGTTGTATCTGTCTGCGTTTTTGAGATGCTTGGACTGCTCCCACCATGCGCCGAATCTCGGGTCGTGGATGTTGATCCCTTTTTCCTGAAATTTGATCTTGAGCGCATGAGGGAAGACGTGGTGAGCATGCGCTCCTTCGGGGAGTTGGCCAGTGAGGCGCGCGAGGTTCTCCCGGAAGTTGCGCTCCGTGAAGGGCTTGAAGCCACCGGCGGTGCTCTTGTCAGCACCCGAGGGCTGCGCCTCATCTGGAGCCTGGGTGGACTCCATGAAGACGTAGACAGCGCTGGTACCCGTTCCGAGCGCCGCGGCGGTGGAGCCCACGGGTAACACCACCTGCTCGACAACGAGGGCCCCCTCCGCCGTGAGCGAGAGCACTGGCAGCTTTGTTCCCGCCGCGGTGATGCGCGTGGCGGTCCCCGCGGCGCCGCCGTAGAGCAGGAGCAGGTGCGTGGACAGCCGGGCGGCCTCGCGAATCTGCTCCTGCAAGGGCCGCGCGGCGTAGCGGGCGAAGTAGTCGGGCGAGGATGCAATGAGGGCCGCCACGGCGGACGGCAGCTGCTGGAGCCCCTCGATGCTGCGCACCGGGTGGGTGACGAGGTGGGTCAGGGCCAGCACCAACTCTGCCAGCGCATCCTCACTCCCATCCAGCGCGGCGTTGAGCCAGTCGCGCTCCAGGCCCAGCTCTCCCACCAGCCCGCCCGAGCGGCGCAGCGAGCCATCCACGGGATAGAAGACGCCGCCCTTGTCGAAGTAGAAGGCGCCCACCTCGAACGGGCCTGCCATGAGCCTGCCCTCGCGCAGCTCCACGCGGCCCATGCGCTGGAGGGGCTTGCCGTTGAGCGCGCCGGCCAGGTAGCCGTCTGGCCGCATCACCACCAGGAAGTGGAAGGGGCGCAGGCGCTGCAACAACTCGGGGTAGGGCACGTCCTCACGCCGGGTGAGCACCTGGCTCAGCAGGAACATGAAGGAGCGGCGCGGGCCGAAATTGAGGAGGGTGGTGCGCGTGCCAGCCAGCGCCTCCCATAGCGCCTGCGCGTCATCGGTCTCCAGCGCTTCTCCCGCCTCGTGCCGGGAGTCATCCTCCAGCCCCGCTGACTCTTGCAGCAGTTGGAAGTCATCCCGCTGCCGCCAGGGCCCGAAGCCACCTCCGTCCTCGGAGAAGCCAGAGGGAGCGATTCTTTGCTGGAGGGAAGAGGGGTGGCGGCCGGCAGCGCCAGTGGCGCAACCCGTCATCCCCATGAGCGCCACCAGCAGGAGCAGCACGCGCAGGGGCCACTTCGCTTCGTGACGCAGGCTCGTCCCCGCTGGAGCGTGGCGTGCCTGAAAGCCGCTCTCTGGCATCCTCCCCACTCTAGCGCAGGAGCCAGCTCCGTGCAGGCCCGTCCCGTGTCCAAGAACGGCGCACGTCGCGGTCACGCAGCGTGGTAGGTTGCGACCCAGGAGGTCACGCTTCCTTGGTCCAACCTTTCACGCGCGCCGGGGTGCTCGCCCTGCTGACGACGGTGACCGTCGCCGCGGCTCAGCCACAGGCCGCGCGAGGCCGGCGCGTGACGGTCGCCGCCAGCCCCCACCTGCCGCTTCCTGAGCTCTACGTGGCCGCCCATGTCGCGACGCTCATCCTGCTCGACGCGCCGATTGACAAGAACTCCGTGCAGCTTGATTCCGAGCGCGTCAGGCTCTTGGACGTGGGGGAGCACTCGCTCAGCATCGAGCCCTTGGTGAACCCGGGCGAAGAGGAGCGGTGGGTCCTCCGGTTTCGCTACGCGGATGGCGCCGGCCCCGAGTGGGCCTCTCTCGTGCTCGTGTCCCATCCCTCCGCGGTGGATCAGCGGGTGGACGTGGTGCGCCCGGTGCGCCCCCCACAGCCCTTGGAGGCCTGCCAGGCCGCGCTCGCGGAAGCGCAGGCGCGCTGTCAAGGACCGCGCGCGGAAGTCTGGGTGCTCGAGGACCGGCTGGGTGGGGCTGGCGTTCAGAGCGAACCCATCGAAAAGTCGGAGCCTGGCGGTGGCCCGGAGCTCAAGGGTGGCTGGGCCTACCGGCTCGCAACCGGGGTATTGGTGGTTGTAGAGGTTCAGAACCTCACGGGCCTGCGGCCCTGGGTCCCCACGGAGGCGACGCTGCGTCCTGCTGGGGGGGCGGCGGTGAGGGTCCGTACGGTGGCGGTGAGGGGAGGGAGGATTTCGCCCGGTGAGGTGGTGCAGGTCGCGGTGGAAGCGGACCTCCCCTCCCCAGACGCAGTGTCTCCCTTCACGCTGGAACTGCGAGATGCGAGCGGCTGGAGTCTCGCGGTGCGAAAAGTCAGGATTCCCCAGGTGGACAAGGAGAGTGCCGAGCGATGACGGTGCACCTGGATCCGGACAACCTTCCCGCTGGGACGCTGGTGGACGGCTGGCGGGTGGTGCGCCGGCTGGGCGGCGGCGCCTATGGAACGGTGTACCAGGTGGAGAAGGGCGGCGACTTCTTCGCGCTGAAGATAGCGCGCTGCCGGGAGCAGAGCGGGGATGCGCGGCACACGGATGAGCGGGCCCAGCGAGAGCTGGCGTGCCTGCTGGCGCTGCGCCACCGCTACATTGCCCGGGCCTGGGGGCATGGCCGCTGGCCTCACCCCAGGGAGGGCTTCTTCTACGTGGTGATGGACTACGTGGAGGGCTACACCCTGGCCGAATGGCAGGAGCGCACCCGCGCCACGCCCCGTGAGGTGGTGGTGTTCTTCGAGAAGGTGTTCGAGGCCGTGGCCTCCATGCACGGACAGGGCATTTTTCACAGGGACTTGAAGCCCGGCAACCTCCTGGTGCGTGCCAGGGACGGAGAGCCGGTAGTGGTGGACTACGGGGTGGCGCACTTCCCCGTGCCGGCGGTGCCTCAGCTGACGGACACGCACCTGCCGCCGGGCACTCCCCGCTACACCTCGCCCGAGGCGCAGCTCTTCGTCGCGCGGCACCGGCACGACAAGGCCGCGCGCTATGAGTTCCAGGCGGCGGATGAGCTGTACGCGCTGGGCGTCACGCTGTACGACGTGCTGACAGACCCGCAGCCCTGGAGCAACCCGCAACCGTTACCGGTGAGCAACCCGCATGTCCCGCCCACCTTTGCACACGAGGAGAATGGGCGTGTGCCAGTGGCGCTGAGTCACTTCACGGCGCGGTTGCTGGCGCGTGAGCCGGCATCGCGGCCCGTCAGCGTGGAAGCCGCCCGGCGGGATCTCGTGGAGTTCCTGCGCCTGACGGCCGAGGAATGGGGGCAGTGGCCCCTGCACCCCTTGCCGCCGCCAGCGGAAACGGAGCCTGCCCATGTTGTTGCCTCCAGGGCCGCGGCGGTGCCCCAGGAAGAGCCCCACGCGAAGCCGCTGCACAGGCGGTGGGGATTCACCACCGCGGCTGGCGCCGTGGGGCTGTGCGCGCTCCTGGCATGTGGAGCGTACCTGGTCCTTCGCGGTGCCGCGCCAGCACCCGCCGAGCCACCGCCGTCCCCGCTCATGGCAGTGGAGCCGCCGCCGCCTTCAAGCCCTCCCCCCGCGGCCGTGCCCGTGGACAGAGTTCCCGCGGGCGCGCCATCAGCAGAGCCCGCTCCTGCCTCCCCAGACCTTGTTTCCACCCAGGAGGAACGCTCCCTCGTGAAGCCTGCTCATTCCCAAGAGAAGTCGTCCCCTTCGCTGTGCTCCCAGAAGATCCCTCCGCCGCGTGGCACCCCAGAGTGGCGCACGTGGTGCAAGTGCGCCAGCATTGTGGGGACATTGGCTGCGTTCCAAGCGGGGTGTTCGGGGCCGCAGATGAAACCCACGTCACCCAGATGTACGGAGGACGCCCTCAACGCGATGCGGATGATGCGCCTCCTGGACATCTTGGCGTTGGATACCAGGGCCGCTCACCCCATCAGAGGAGAGGGCCCCGTCACGTTCGTGGCGAGGGACGCGCAGCATGAAATCGAGGATGGGACCCTCCTCAGCGGTTATTTGTGGATCAAGAAGGAACCGGAGAAGCCGGAAGGGAGGGCGCTTGTCCGCCTGACGCAGGCGCAGTTGCCGGATGGGACTACATTCCCGGTCTGCTTCGAAACTGAGTGGTACATTTGGCGAAAGTCTCCTGGCGGCGAATTTGAGGGTATGGAGCTTCGAAAATTTGTTCCCGCTCCGACGTGGCGGGAGACAGGGGATTTGTAAAGGCGCTTGACAATCTGGCACGCAGCTCGCCAGCGCGACAGAAAATGCCCAACCCAGGAAGTCCTTCACGGCAACCCACCCCAGCCGGTAGGTTCCCTGTCATCCGCGTGGCCAGGGGGCCCGCGGGAAAGGAGCGCTTCCATGGCGACGACAGGGGGTTCCTCGGGACCCGTCATCCTCTTCACTCACGAGGGCATTTCCTACGAGTACCTCCAGAGCCTGGGCGTGGGGCCCAATGGCGAGGCGCTGCTGCTGGCGCGCAAGCGCACCGCTGACAACATCCTCGAGGACGTAATCGTCAAATCCCTGGGGCTGCCCCCCGGGGAGCCCACCCCGGAGACGCGCAGGATCCGCGCGCGCCTGGAGGAGGAGGCCCGGCTGGCGGCGTACCTGAGCCACCGCGCCCTCGTCCGCGTCCTCTGCCAGCATGAGACCCAGGACACGCTCTACACGGTGCTGGAGTCCGTCCATGGCCCCTCGCTCGATGATCTGGTGGCGCTCGCGCTCGAGCGGGAGCGGGCCTTCTCTGAAGCCTTCATCCTCCATGTCGGGGCGGAGCTGGCGGCGGCGCTGGACCACGTGCATACCCGCGAGGACGAGCACGGCAAGCCCCTGGGCATCGTGCACCGCAACCTCAGCACCGAGACGGTCCGGCTCACCTGGTCCGGCGAGGTGAAGCTGGCGGACTTCGGCCAGGCGTACTCCCGCCTCCCGGGGCGTCACGCCACCACGCGGCGCGCGCCGCGCGGGCCGCTGTTCTTCGCCGCGCCCGAGAGCCTCTTCAACGGGAAGTTGGATGCGCGCTCGGATCTCTTCGCGGTGGGCCTGGTGCTCCTGGAGTTCGCCACCGGCAGGCACCTGTTTGATCCGGCGCACAAGACGCACAGGGACATGAGAGCGGCGCTCTCCCCGCTGGAGCGCCGGCTCGTGGATCGCGCGGTGCGCGGGGCGCTGAGGATGGGGCACGCGGACTCCGCCGATCAGGCCATCTGGGGTGCGGCGACCTTCACCCCAGGGGACGTGGAGCGACTCGCCTCGCCCTTGTCCACGCCGGTGAAGTCCATCCTGGGCCGGCTGCTGAACCGGGAGCCCGCGGAGCGGCTCCAGACCGCCGCGGAGCTGGAAGATCTGCTGCGCGCGCGGCTGGAGGAGGTGGGGCCGTACGACGGGCGCGCGGCGGTGGCGGAGGTCAAGAAGGCGCTGGCTGACGCGGGCGAGGCGCTGGTTGCGGACGAGCTGGTCCCAGCGCTGCTCTCACCTGGCCCCAGCAGGGCAGGTTCCCCAGGTCAACCCACCACCCGGTAGCCACGGCGCGTGCGCCGGTGTGCGCTGAACTTCCTCCTTTTCCCGGAGTCGCGCATATGATGCCGGGGAAATGGGGCTTTACGAACAGGTCCAGGAGACGGTGCAGGCCATCCGCCAGCGGGCGGGCGGCCTGGTGCCACGCGTGGGCATCATCCTCGGCAGCGGGCTGGGCGCCTTCGCGGACGGCTTCGGGCGCAAGGTGGTCATCCCCTACCAGGAGCTGCCGCACTTCCCTCACTCCTCCGTCCCCGGGCACGCCGGCCGGATGGTGCTGGGGGAGGTGGGGGGCGAGCCCGTGGTGGCCATGCAGGGCCGCGTCCACTCCTACGAGGGCTATTCGCCCATGCAGGTGGCCTTCCCGGCGCGAGTGCTCTGCGCGCTCGGCATCCGGGCCCTGGTGGTCACCAACGCCGCGGGCGGCATCAACACCCAGCTCGCCCCGGGGGATCTGATGGCCATCACGGACCACATCAACCTCTCCGGGTGGAACGCGCTGACGGGCCCCAATGACGACCGGCTGGGGCCCCGCTTCCCGGACATGAGCCGGGCTTATGCTCCGGCGCTTCGGGAGCTCCTGCTGGAGTCCTCGCGGCGCGCCCAGGTTCCCCTGCGCCAGGGGGTGTATGCCATGGTGTCGGGGCCCTCCTACGAGACGCCGGCGGAGATCCGTATGCTCCGCGTGGTAGGGGCGGACGCGGTGGGGATGAGCACGGTGCCGGAGGTGGTCGCCGCGGGCCACATGGGCATACCCGTGGTGGGGATCAGCTGCATCACCAACCTGGCGGCAGGGGTGGGAGACAAGCCTCTCACCCATGATGAAGTGGCAGAGACGGCGAACCGGGTGGCGGGTATCTTCTCGCGGCTGCTGACGGACTTTCTTCCTGTAGTGGCTCGCGCGTGAGCAAGGATTCGATAGCGATGGCGGAGCAGACTGATTCCACGGGCACCCAGAATGAGGAGCGGCGGGACTCGCCGCGGGTGCCCATGAAGTTCCTGGTGCGGCGCGCCGGGAGCGAGGCGGACTTCGAGCCCCGTGAGGGCGATCTGTCCCTGGGGGGCTGTGCCTTCCAGGGCGCGGCGCTGGATCCGGGGGCCCAGCTGGAGATGCGCTTCCTGCTGCCCTCCCTCCCGGACGAGCTGCGGGTGCGCGGCGAGGTGCTCGCCGTGCCGCAGGGAGCTCAGGCGGCCGCCACGCGGGTGCGCTTCCTGGAGCTGCCCGTCGAGACGGAGCTGGCCATCGCCCGCTACCTGGATGACATGGAGCTGGCCACAACGAAGAGCTGAGCCTGGAGGGAGCATGGCCGAAGAGACGCCCTGGGAGGCGCTGTTTCAGCAGGCAGCCAAGGTGCGCGAGCGCGCCCACGTGCCCTACTCGCGCTTCCCGGTAGGGGCGGCCATCCTCTTCGCGGACGGCTCCGTGGTGACGGGCTGTAACGTGGAGAACGCCACCTATGGGCTCACGGTGTGCGCCGAGCGCAGCGCCTTCGCCTCGGCGGTGGCGCAGGGGCACACGCGGCCGGTGGCGGTGGCCATCGTGGTGGACACCCCCACGCCCTGTCCCCCCTGTGGCATGTGCCGGCAGGTGATGGCCGAGTTCTCCGGGCCGGACCTGGCCGTCCGCAGCCGGAACCTCAAGGGCGAGGAGGCGCGGTACACGCTGAGGGAGCTGCTGCCCCACGCCTTCACGCGCGACTTCCTCTGAGACTGGGCGGCTCTGTGTTAAGAGCAGCCAGTCCGTGGACCTGCTCCTCACCAATGGCACCGTCGTGACGATGAACCGCGAGCGCGAGGTGCTCGCGGGCGCGGACGTCCTCATCCAGGATGGCCGGATCTCCCGGGTGGGTCGGGGCCTGAAGGCCCGCGGCCCGCGGCGGGTGATTGACGTGGCGGGCCAGGTGGTGCTGCCCGGCCTGATCCATGGCCACCTGCACGCCTGTCAGACGCTGTTCCGCAACTACGCGGACGGGCTGGAGCTGCTGGACTGGCTCCGCGAGCGCATCTGGCCCTACGAGGCGGCGCACGACGCGGACTCCCTGCGCGCCTCGGCGGATCTCACCTTCGCCGAGCTCATCCTGTCCGGCGCCACCGCGGCGCTCGACATGGGCACGGTGCGCCACTACGACGCGGTCTTCGAGTCCGCGCGGGACTGCGGGTTCCGGCTCACCGGCGGCAAGGCGATGATGGACACGGGCCAGGCCCTGCCCGCCGGCCTGCGCGAGTCGACGGAGTCCTCGCTGTCCGAGAGCCTGGCGCTGCTGGAGCGCTGGCACGGCAAGGAGGGTGGCCGGCTGCGCTACGCCTTCGCGCCGCGCTTCGTCCTCTCCTGCACCGAGCCGCTCCTCAAGGAGGTGGCGCGGCTGGCGCGGGAGAAGGGGGTGCGTGTCCACTCGCACGCCAGCGAGAACGCCACCGAGTGCGATCTGGTGCGCCAGCGCATGGGCCTGGACAACGTCTCCTACTTCCACTCGCTGGGGCTCACCGGCCCGCATGTGACGCTGGCCCACTGCGTGTGGCTCACCGCGGAGGAGCACCGCCTGCTGCGCGAGACGGGGACGGTGGTGTGCCACTGCCCCAGCTCCAACCTGAAGCTCGCCTCCGGCATCGCCAAGGTGCCCGAGCTGATGGACGCCGGCGTGCACGTGTGCCTGGGCGCGGACGGCGCGCCCTGCAACAACAACCTGGATCTCTTCATGGAGATGCGGCTGGCGGCCCTGCTGCACAAGCCGCGGGTGGGGCCGCTGGGCATGCCGCCGCTGCGGGTGCTGGAGATGGCGACCCTGGAGGGGGCTCGGGCGCTGGGGCTGCAGGACGAGGTGGGCTCGCTGGAGGAGGGCAAGCGCGCGGACGTCACCGTGGTGGACGTGCGCGGCCTGCACACCCTGCCCACCCCCGACAGCGTACTGGGGGTGCTCGTCCACGCCGCGCGCTCCACGGACGTGTCCCACGTCGTCATCGACGGCCAGCTGGTGCTCAAGGATCGGCAGCTGCTCAGCCTGGACGCCCAGGAGGTGGCCGAGAGCGCCCGCAGGCACTCCGCCCGCATCGTGGAGCGGGCGAGCCTCTGAGGCCGCTCAGGCCGCGCGGCTCGCCTCGCTGGGGGTGCCTGGCGGCAGCCGCGCGACGAACGAGGTGGCCCACCCCTGCGCATCCTCCACCGCGATGCGGCCGCCGTGGGCCTCCACCGCCAGCCGGGAGAAGTAGAGCCCCAGCCCATAACCCGTCCGGGTGGTGCGCTCCTGCGCTCCCTGGGCGTGCTTGTGGAAGAGGCTCGCGCGCAGCTCCTGGTCGATGGGGGTGCCGTCATTGCGCACGGCGAGGTAGGGCGTGTCGGCCTCCTGCCCTGCTTCCAGCCGCACGCGCCCGCCTGGGGGGGTGTGGCGCAGGGCGTTGGCGGTCAGGTTCTCCAGCACCCGGGTGAGCAGCGCCCGGTCTCCCTGGAGCGCCAGGCCCGGGGGCACCTCCACCTCCAGCGCGATCCGCCGGAACTGGGCGGCCCCGGCGAAGGACTGGCGCACCTCCTCGATCATGGCGGTGCTGTCTATCCGCTGCCGGCGCAGCTCCAGCCGGCCCTCCTCCAGGCGGGGGAGATCCAGCAGCTCCGCGATCATCCGCTCCATCCGCCCGGTGACGGCCAGCCCCGTGCGCACCCCCTGCATCAGGGCCGGATCGAACTGGGCGGTGAGCTCGGTCTCCAGCCAGGTGAACGTCATGGTCAGGGCGGAGAGCGGCGAGCGCAGATCATGCACGAGGAACTGGATGAGCTGCTCCTTCTCCCGCTGGAGCGCCAGGAGTTGCTCGTTCTGCGCGCGCGCCTCCCCGAGCATCTGCTCGATGGTGCCCCGGGCCTGCGCCATCTCCTGGGAGCGCCGGGCCTCGAGCTGGCGCTCCACCTCCGCCCGGGTGAGCGCCAGGGCGAGCTGGCGCATGCGCAGGCTCCCGTACTGGCTCATCACCGCCACCAGCGCCAGCACCACGCTGGCGGCGAGCACCGAGCCGTAGCTCACGTCCGCTTCGCGCATCAGCACGGCCTGGGCCACCGCGGAGAGCAGCGCTGTCGTATAGACGACACTGGGTTGGAGCGTGAGGCTGCTCAGGACCACCACCAGCGCGAAGAGCCCCAGGCTGAAGCCAGCGATCCCGGCCGGAAAGCGGGACAGGGGCAGCGCGGCGTGCTGCACCCAGAAGATCAGCCCCACGTCCACCAGGGACTGCGCCACCTCCAGCCGCTGGACGAAGGGCTTGTCCTGCAGGGCGAAGTGGGTCGCGGCCACGCCCAGGAAGAGGGCGAGCGGCAGCGGGTAGCGGGCCCAGTCCTCCCGCCCGGCCACCCACAGGGCTCCGATAATGAACAGGAAGACGAGCGCGCCGAGCACCCGTATCCCCGCGGCCACTCTCAGCACGCGCCGGCGTTGTTGCTCCACGGCCTCGGCGAGCTTCTCATCGAGGCGTCTGGTGTCCTGCTGGCTCATGTGCGCGTGGGCCAGACACTAGCACCCTGACAGGTTGTTCGAGGACTCCCCCCCGGTCGGTGGGGTGGGGAGCATCGCCCTGCTCCGTTGCCCGAGATCCGAGGCTTCGGGGAGGGAAATGTCACGCGGTGGCAATCTCCCGCCTCGGGTATGCGTAGGGCAGGGAGAAGGATAGGCTTGGGCCCGGTGGGATCGTATAAGGTCCAGTCATCCGTGGCTCTTGGAGGAGGTAGCAGCCGACATGTGGGAAAGGTTCAAGAGGGCAATGCGTAGCTTCGCGGGCTTCTTCGTCTCCTCCATCGAGGACCCGGAACTCATCCTCGAGCAGAACGTCCGGGACCTGAACGATCAGGTGCCGAAGATGAACGAGTCCATCGCCATGGTGCGGGCGAACCAGACGCTGCTGGAGAAGGAGAACGCCAAGTACCAGCAGGACGTGCGCGAGCTCACCGCCAAGGTGAAGGCCGCCATCCAGGCGGGCCGTGACGATCTGGCCGCCCAGTACGCCTCCCGGCTGCAGATGGAGAAGCAGGCGCTGGAGCGCAACCAGCAGCAGCTGGACACGGCGAAGGCGGCCTACGAAAAGGCGCTCAACGTCAAGAAGATGTTCATGCGCGAGAAGGAGCGGAAGACCCAGGAGGCGATGAACGCCATCCGGGACGCCCGCCGCGCGAAGTGGCAGTCCAAGGTGGCCGACGCGATGGAGTCCTTCCAGGTCGCCGGCATCGACGCCACCCACGACGAGATGCTCCGCAAGGTGCAGGAGGGGGCCGCCGTCAACGAGGCGCGCATGCAGATGGCGCTCGAGTCGGTGGATCACCAGGCGCTCTCCATCGAGGAGGAGGCCGAGAAGCTCCAGGCCAACGAGCTGGTGAAGCAGTTCAAGATGGAGATGGGGCTGGAGAGCCCCGCGCCGGTGTCCGACGTGGGCGCCCCGGCGGAGAAGACGATCGGCAAGAAGGTGGAGGTGAAGTAGCCCTCCCGGAGGGAAGAGACCGCACCCATGAAGCTTCATCGCGGGCCAGGCCTCTTCCTGTTCCTCTCCCTGTGCCTGTTCGGCGCGGGCTACACGCTCGCGTCGCGGCTGGGGTACCTGGATCGCCTCCAGGCGCGCTACTTCCCCAAGGCCCAGGAGGCGGTCCGCCTGTCCCCCGGAGATTTCCCCGCGGGGGTGGCGGCGCCTGTGGCGGACGTGGCCTCGGTGCCGCTGCGGCCCGTGCTCATCGGCTTCACCGCGCGGGGCTCGGCGGCGGCGCTGCTGCTGGCTACGGGCGGCGCCACCACGCTGGACGCGCCGGGGCCCGTGCCGGGCGCCGCCCAGGGGCTGCTCAAGACGGCCTATGCGCTGGAGGCGCGCGCGGTGCTCTTCGCTCGTGACGAGGAGCTGCGGCAGGCGCTGGCCATCGGCGCGGAGAACGGCGGGGTGGACATGGCCTGCCTCTCGGTGGACCGGCTGGCGGCGTGGCTGCCCTCGCTGCGGGACGCGGCGCCGCGCACGGTGATGCTGGCGGGGCGCAGCCGCGGGCAGGAGGCGCTCGCGGCGGTGGGCGTGCCGGATCTGGCCTCCCTGCGCGGCAAGCGGGTGGGCGTGTACCCGATGGGCTCCTCGCACTACTTCTCCCTCTGGGTGCTGTCGCGCATGGGGCTGCGGACAACGGACGTGACGTGGGTGGAGCTGCCCTCCACGCTGGATGCGGGCCGGGCGCTGCGCGAGGGGCGGGTGGACGCGGCCGTGGGGTTGTGGGGGGACGTGGAGCTGGCGGCCAGGGACAGGGGGGGCGCGGTGCTGGCGACGACGGCGGACGCGCCGCACCTGATCGCCACGGTGCTGGTGGCCCGCGGAGACTTCGCCGCGCGCTACCCGGATGCCGTGCGGCGGGTGCTGCGCGGCCTGCTGGACGCGGGGCAGAGCGTTCAGAAGGAGCCAGGCCCGGCGGCGCGGATGCTGGGGGATGTGGCGCCGTACCTGGGAGATCCGATCGAGGCCATCCGGTCCGCTCCCCCGGCGACACTGGCGGACAATCGCTCCTTCTTCGGGCTTTCCGGCGAGGCGCCCGTCACCTATGACGAGCTCTTCCAGAGCGCCTCGGCGCTCTTTCAAAAGCTCAAGCGGGGGGCCCCGGTGCCACCCGCGGAGGACACACGCGACCTCGGCGCATTGAAGTACGTCTCGGAGGCTCGCGGACCCTGAAGCCCCTGAGAGGGGCAGGAGAGAGAGCCGTGGCGGATTCGCCCAGCTTCATCAAGGCCGCCTTCATGTTGCCCGCCAACCTCGTGGGCCTGCTCACGGCGGGAGCCTCGTCGGTGCTGACGGGCGAGCCGCTGCCGGCGCTCGTGGCGCTGGGGGTGGAGGGGCTGTACCTGGGGATCGTCCCCTCGCTGAAGCGCTTCCAGCGGGCGGTGCGCGCGAAGGGTGGGGGCGAAGAGTCCGCGGAGGCGGGGCGCAAGCAGGTGGACTCGCTGCTGGTGGAGCTGGCGCCCTCGCAGCGTGAGCATTACCAGGCGCTGGTGGGGCTCAAGGAGAAGATCCTGGAGAACTACCGCCGGCTGCCCGGGGGCAAGGTGCTGGCGGCCGACAGCGAGCCGCGGCTGGACGCGCTGCTCACCTCGTTCCTGCGGCTGGTGTCGGCGCTCAACCATCACCGCACGTACCTGAACAGCGCGGACCGGGAGCAGCTGGAGAGGGATCTGCGCGAGCTGGAGGCGGAGGTGGAGCAGGAGGCCAACCCGCGGCTGAAGGACGTGAAGGCCAAGCGGCTGGAGATCCTCCGCAAGCGGGTGGGGCGCTTCGAGCAGGCGGGGGACAGCCGGGAGGTGGTGAGCCACCAGCTGGCGGGCATCGAGGATCTGCTGCGGCTGACGCACGAGCAGTCCATCACGATCCGGGATCCGGAGACGGTGAACCGGCAGCTGGACGTGGTGAGCGCGGAGGTGCAGGCCACGGACGAGACGGTGCGGGAGATGGAGCGCTTCCTGGAGTTCCAGGAGGAGGTAGGCAAGCCGCTGCCGCACGGCACGCGGGTACGGTGAGGCGCGCTCAGTCGAGCGTCAGGCGCATCACGTGGCGCCGTGTTCCGGCGAGGCCGACCTCCTGGAAGCCGACCTGGCGGAAGGTGGGGACGAAGCCCATGAAGCGGTAGCTGGGCGAGTCGGGATCCACGGGGTAGGCCTCGACGACGGAGGCGCCCTGGGCCTTCGCGTGTGCGACGGCCGCCGCGATGAGCTGGCGCGTCACGCCCTGTCCGCGGAGACGGCGGTCGATGAAGAAGCAGGCGAGGGACCAGACTGCGCCCGGCTGAGAGGGCTCCTCTGGCCCGCCGAGGGGGCGATAGGTCTCCCGCGGAGCGATGGAGCACCACGCCATGGGCTCGTCGCCGAGGTAGCCGAGCAACCCGACCGGTACGCCTCCGCGCACCCGCTTGGACATGGCGGCCTTCTTGCTCGCCTTGTCTGTCTTGCGGGCTTCGGGGCCCGTCGCGCGCCACGCCATGCACCAGCAGTACGAGGGCCCGCCACGGCGTTCGAACAAGCGCGCGAAGTCCTTCCAGCGGTCAGGGGTGACCTCGCGGAAGACGAGTTGAGGCGCTTGTGCGGTATGCATCGTCAGGCCTGGCGGTTGATCTTGGGTTCAATCATGTAACTTGTCCATGAACGCCTTGAAGGTGTCTGCAATGGGGTAGATGAACGTTTCCACGGTGACGAGGACGATCGGCGGATCCTTCGGCCGGGTTCGATAATCGAAACATATAGACTCGCCGCCGGGTGTTTCCGCAAACGGAAATATTCCTTCTGGAACCAGAGGCTTCAACACTTCATGGATCCGCCTGACGGAGTAAACCTCACGTCCTTCCTGGGGCTTTATGGTCAAGAGAACGTTGAACACGCTCGCGCCCTTGCCCACATCGAAGACGCAGGGTTCAGGCGTCATTCCTTGGTGGGCGGTGACCAGGCTCTTGTAGTCCTCGGGAAGGCTGACCCCCCATTCTTCTTCGAGTTGGCTCAGATCGCGAGGGGTCACTGGTTGAAGAGTGATGCCTAGATAGGGCTCCCAACGAACAGTCATGTTCAATACCCTCCGCCCCAGATGGCCATGCCCCCTGTGTGGGGGAGCGAGAGTTCGTGAGCATCGCTCTTGATGAGTTGCATCCGCCCCACATCTTGGTGATGGTGCCAGGTGTAGCCCTTGGGGGCGTTGCGAGCGAACAGTAGTTCGTCGACTTGTGTTTGGCTGAGTTTGAGGGCGGAAACGATCTTCCTAAAACGCGGGCTTTTGATCTTGGGGATCGCGGGCAAGCGCGGGGATCGGGCAGCTTCTTTCGGAACACTGGCGAACAAGATTCCTACGTCTGATGGTGGTGCCAGAGGTAGCCATCCGAAGCCTTCCGGGCAGAGAGAAGCTGTTCGATCTGGGACTGGTTGAGCTTGAGGGCTCTTGCCAGAGCAGGATCTGCCTGGATGGAGTGTCGCGTTTCGTTGTTCGAGGGCGCAGGGAGTGTGCGGTTAATCGTGCAATCTGGCCAGGAGGCCGGAGAAGTCATTGGCAATGGGATAGAGGGCCTCCTCGCCAGAGTCCTCTGTGAAGTAGAACACGATCTTGGGCACGTGTGCGGATTCCCTGTAATCGAAACAAAGATAGTCGCCAGTTCCTGTGACGGCGAACGGGTAGATCCCCTCAGGGACATGAGGTTTCACCTGAGTGTAGGTGTCCTTGATGGAGTAGGCACGGTGCTGTTCATCGGGGCTGACGAGTAGAAGTGCCGCAATGACATTCTCACCTCGTCCAACGTCAAAGGTATTCGGACGTGGAGACATCCCTTGGTGCGTGGAGATTATGGTCTTGTAGTCATCGGGAAGAGTTACTCCCCATTGCCGCTCAATGGATGCGAGCTCATCTGGAGAGGCCGGGTGCGGTTCGTTCCAAAGGTACTGTCTCCAGGTGACGCTCACCGATAGCCTCCACCCCAGATGGCCATCCCGCCAGTGTGTGAATTGGCCAGTCCGTGCTCGGAGAGGGGCACCAGTTGCATTCTGCCAACGTCTTGATGGTGGTGCCATGTATAGCCAGGAGGTGCTACGTGTGAATGGAGCAGGTCGTCCACGGCCCCTGGGCTCAAGCTGAGTTCCTTTGCAAGGGATGGGTCCTTCTCGATAGCGCGAAAGAGTTTTTCGTTGGATGCTCTCAGGTGTGCCTTGGGGTTGCCGTTTCCGATGTGTATATCGTCGAGCAGGGTTTCGAACTTTGTATTGAACTTGGGGAACCCGTCCTTGTCGAATTGGATGGTGGCTTGTCCATTGGTGATGGTTTTTCCGGCCCGGTCTCTCCCTTTGTTTTCGATCAGGCGCCAAGGGTTCTGCGAGTCCTCATATGGGTGGATTCGCCCATCCTCAGTCAGGCGGGGCTTGCGCCAGGACTCGACCGAGGTCAGCCGGTACTTCGAGGCGGGGGCTGGTGCGCTGGGCGGGGAGTTGCTTCCACCGCCGTTGCTCATGCCCTGGTTGGCCATCAGCAGGGCGCCCGGCTCCATGGAGACGGTGAGGATGCGGCCCGTCACCTTCAGCGACTTCACCTGCCCCATGGCGCGAAAGGGGAGGCCTTGCGCCGTCGCCATCCTCGAGGCCTGGGCCAACTGCGGCAGCTGCGCTCCACCGCCGCCAACTCCAGCGCCGCCGGCCGAGCCGAGCGCCGCCGTGGCCGCCAGGATGAGCAGCCGGGTGACTTTCTCGCCCAACACCTGGCCGAAGCGCCTGCCTGCCGCGCGCAGCTCGGAGAAGGTGCGCGCGCGCCGGGCCGCCGCGTCCATGTGCCGCCAGCCTTCGATGATGCCCGACAGCGCGTCCCAGCCTACGTAGGCCACCAGAGAGAGGGTCAGGCCGATGACGATGAGCTTGGAGATGGGCTCGGGGATTGCGAGCAGCGCCATCGTGGTGGTGAGCGAGACCATGATCGCCAGCTGGAGCTGAACGGGGTCCAGCACTTCGTCGATGACGGCGGCGGTGCCGAGCCAGACGCCTTCGGTGGCCAGGGCGAAGGCCAGATCCCTCCTGGCCTTGTCGCTCAGGTAGCGCTGGCCCTTGAGCACATTCCAGCAGTCGCCCGGCGTGCCGCGCTCCTCGCACCACTGGAGGTATTCCTGGACGAGCTCGTCCTGCGGGTTGCGCTCTTCCGGGTTGCCCCAGGAGATGACCTCCAGCCGCTTCTCGGGCCGGGGAGGCAGCTTTTTTCGCAACTGGCTGACGAGCCGTACCATCGCGGCCTCGTACTCGGCCTGGGTCAGCTCCACTGGCTCCAGGCGAGCAGGAGGACGCACCACCTTGAGCGGTGCGCCCTCTGCCATGAGCACGATGCGTGACCCGGTGTCCGCCGGGTCGAATCCACGTGGCACCCCGCTGTCAGTGGCGCAGGCAGTCACGCACAGCAACAAGGCCAGGAGGCATGGCCCCCTGGCCGCTGGCTTTGTCTTCTTGCGCAAGGCCTGGGTGCTCATGCCCGGCGAGCGTCGCTCAGTACACCGTGCTCTGCCAGGGGAACAGGTACGTCAGCGGGATGTGCAGCCGCGCCGCCCATGCCGACTCGTTGTGCCCCGCGCCCTGCGCCACGTAGTAGTTGAGATCGCTGCCCTGCACGTAGCCATCCACCACGAGCGCATCCCTCATCCGAGTCGTCTCCGGCAGCCCGTCGCTGCTCGTCCCCGCGTCGATGTAGATGTTCACCGCCACCTTCGTCGTCGCCGCCTCCACCTCCCGAGGCAACATCTGGTCGTTCCACCAGAAGGAGCTCGAGAGCGCTCCCAGCTTCGAGAACACCTGCGGCTGCCGCCGACCCATGTAGAAGGACACCAGCCCCCCCAGCGACGAGCCCATCAGCGCCGTGTTCTTGTTGCCCGGCAGCGTGCGGTAGCTCTGGTCGATGTATGGCTTCACCGTCTCCAGGATGAACCGCTCGTAGACGCTCGCTCCGCCGCCCCCGTACTCCGGATCACAGCACGGCGTGTACTCGTAGATGCGGCTGGACCCACCGTTGTCGATGCCGACGACGATCACCTCGTCCATCTGCCCGTTGTTGATCAGGCTGTTGGCCGTCTCGTCCACCCTCCACTCCACCCCGCCAAAAGCCGTCGAGGCCTCGAAGAGGTTCTGCCCGTCATGCATGTACAGCACCGGGTAGCGCTTGAGCGGATTCAGCGAGTAGCTGGGCGGCAGGTAGATCCGCAGCGTCCGCGTGTTGCCCAGCTGCGGCGAGCTGAAGTTGTTCACCTTCACCAGGGTGCCGGCCCGCGCCTGGAAGAACGGGTAGATGTCCACCGTCGCGCCCGCCTTCACCTTGTAGTTGGCCCCCACCGACCACGCCGCGTCGTTGATGAGCGGCTTGAGCTCCACATCCCCCACCGAGTTCGCCCAGGTGTACGTCCAGGCGTTGCCCGTGCTCCAGGTGGCGTTGACCCCGGTGCTCCAGCTGAACGGCGCCTTGTTGCCACGCAGCGTGATGCGGTTGCCCCACCCCACGTCGTAGAAGACCCGGACGGTGGTGGCGTCCGCCGCCGTGGCGAACACGAGGAGCAGCAGGCAGGCCAGGGCCCTGGCCCGGCTCAACAAGAACGTGCACATGGTGTGACTCCCTCCCAGTGGATGGCGCCGCGCGGCGGAGTACTACCGAGCCACCAACCGCAGGCCAGCCAGCCATGTTGGCAGCCTGTCCAGTCATGGACAAGCCGCCAGCCGGAGATATCGAGCGGCGCCGCTACGAAGAAATTGACTCCGGACTCCGGTCCGTCTGCACTCCGCCCATGCGCTGTCGTGCCACGTCCTGGTTCCTGCTCCTGCTCCTCGTCCTCTCCGGCTGCTCGCGCTGTGGGAAGGAGAGTGGCCCGTCAGGTGGCACGGCGGCGAAACCCGCCACCGTCGAGCGCTACCTGCCGCGTGATGCGCAGGCGGCCATCGTCGTCTCGGATCTCGGCGCGCTCGGGGAGAAGCTGGCGCGCTTCCAGAACCTCAAGATCGCCTCCTTCCTGGCGAAGCTGCAGAACTTCCAGTCCGCGGAGGGCTATGTCTCCGCCGTGATGCGTCAGGTCGGCGTGGATCTGCGCAGCCGCCAGGCGATGGAGAAGGCCGGGATCGACCCCGGCAAGGGCGCGGGCGCCGCGTTCCTCACCGCCAACCAGGCCTTCACCGTGCTCGGGGTGAAGGACGCGAAGACGCTGGAGGAGACCTTCGCCAACCTCGCGCGCAACCGCCTCGGCGCCCCCGAGCGCAAGGAGGAGAAGGCCGGGGGCGGCACGCTCGTCACCTTCAGTCGGAAGGGCGCCGCCCGGCCGGAGCTGGGCCTGCTCTTCATCGGCGACTTCGTCCTGGTGGCCCCGGGGACCACCGTGGAGCGGCTGCCGGCGCTGGCCTCGCAGCCCGTGGAGAAGTCCCTGGTCGAGGAGCCCGTGATGGCCGCCTCGCTCGCGCGGCTCCCCAAGGAGCGCGACTTCCACGTCTACCTCCCCGGCGGCACCGAGCTGGTGCGCCCAGGCACCGTGCAGGGGCTGACCCTCACCGGCCTCGTCGAGGAGCGCGCGGTGACGCTGCGCGCGGACGCGCCCTGGCCGGACACGCAGGAGTCGCTGGCGCCGCTCGTTTCCAAGGAGGCGGCGGACCTGCTGGGCTACCTGCCCGCGGACAGCTTCCTGGTGGCGCGCTACCGCGGGGACCCGGCCACGCTGGGCGGCGTGTGGCCCTACCTCGCGGGCCCCTATGTCACCCGCGCGGTGCAGCAGAGCGGCTTCGACGTGAAGGGCGAGGTGCTCGACAACCTCCAGAGCGGCATCGTGGCCGGTCTCGCGCTGGCGCCCACCGCCCAGCTCGGCAGCGGGCTTCCGCAGCTGGACATCCGCCGCACCAGCCCCTTCAGCTACGTGCAGCTGATGGTGCTCGCCGAGGCGAAGGACGCCGCCAAGGCCCAGGCCACGCTGGCGAAGATCCCCGAGATGGCCGGCAACTTCGGAGCCCAGGTGAAGCCCGAGGACGTGGGCGGCAAGCGCGTGTACCTCACCTCGTACCGGGCGGGGGAGGGGGCGCACTTCGCGGAGGTGGGCGGGAAGCTGGTGCTCGCGGCGCCGCGCTCCCGGCTCGAGGCGGCGCTCACGGGCCTGCCGGGCAAGCCGGGAGAGAGCCCCGTGGCGCCGGATCTCCGAGACGCCATGAAGGAGCCGGTCCTCGCCGTGGTGCTGGATCTGCGCAGGCTGGCTGACGCGGTGCGCAACCTGCCCTCCGAGGCCTGGGGCGTCGGGGGCTTCGCCATCAAGGCCACGGCCATCCGGTGGCTGGAGGCCACGGATGATCTGCGCGCGGTGACCTTCCACCTGTCCCAGAAGGAGCGGGCCCTGCAGGCGGAGCTCTCCCTCAAGCTGACGGCCGCCCCTCCCCAGCCCCCCGAGTCGGCCCAGTGATCCGCGCGCGCGATCTCCAGAAGGAGTACCTCGACGGCGACGGCACGCTGGTGCGCGTGCTGGACGGCCTGTCCCTCGATGTGGAGCAGGGGGACTTCGTCGCCGTGGTGGGCCCCTCCGGCAGCGGCAAGTCCACGCTGCTGCACCTGCTGGGCGGGCTGGACGTGCACTACACCGGCGAGGTGGAGGTGGGGGGCGTCAAGCTGCGCGGGCTGAGCGATCGCGAGCTGGCCCGCTTCCGCAACTCGCACGTGGGCTTCGTCTTCCAGTCCTTCCACCTCATCCCCAACCTCTCGGCGGTGGAGAACGTGCTGCTGCCCTCGCACTTCGGCGCGGCGTCAACCGACGCGCGCAAGCGGGCCGAGGCCATGCTGGATCGCGTGGGGCTGCTGGCCAAGAAGGACCGCGCGCCGGTGCGCCTGTCCGGCGGCGAGCGCCAGCGCGTGGCCATCGCCCGCGCCCTCTTCACAGGCCCCAAGCTGCTGCTGTGTGACGAGCCCACCGGCAACCTCGACGCGGCCACCGGCGCCGGTGTCATCCAGCTCTTCCACGAGCTGCACCGCGAGGGGCTCACCGTGCTCGCCGTCACCCACGAGGAGCGCATGAGCTCCGCCGCCCGCCGCGTGCTGCGGCTGAAGGAGGGCCGGCTCGTCGAGGAGCCCGCCGCCAGCGCCGCCCTGGGAGGTGCGTCATGAGGCTGTCCGCGCTCTCCCGCCTGGTGCGCCTGAGCCTCGCCCGCGAGCGGCGCGGCGCGTTCTTCTCCGCCTTCGGCGTGGCCGTGGGCGTCGGGGCGCTCGTCTTCTTCGTGGGCATGGGCCTGGGCGTGGGCCGCGTCATCCGCGAGCGCATCTTCCCCACGGACGCGCGGCTGGTGGACGTGGTGCCCCCGTCGGTGTCGCTCGGCTCGCTGCTCGGCGGCGGCAAGCTGGACACCGAGACGGTGGCGCGCCTGGAGGCCCTCGCCGGCGTGGAGAAGGTGTACCGGAAGATGAACGTGCGCGTGCCCGCCGTCAGCCGCTACGAGGGCGCCTTCTTCGGCGCCCGGCTGCGCATGGGCATGGAGGTGCTGGCCGTGGGCGTGGATCCGGGGCTCGTGGCCAACGACGTCCGCCTGGGAGAGTTCAAGGATCCGGGGCCGGACAAGCCCATCCCCGCCGTCATCTCCACGCGCCTGCTGGAGATCTACAACAAGACCTTCGCCCCGGCCCGCAGGCTGCCGCAGATCTCCCCGGAGATGATCGTCGGCTTCGGCTTCCCCGTGGAGTTCAACCGCTCCTATGTGGCGCAGGCCGCGCCGGGCCCGACGACGCCCGCGCAGGCCCAGGTGGTGGGCGCCTCCGATCGCGCCCTGCTGGCGGGCATCACCATCCCCCTGGAGACGGCGATCCGCCTCAACCGAGCCTCCGGGGTGGACGCCGAGACCTTCACCGGCGTGACGCTGGTGGCGACCGATCCCTCCCGAGTGCCGGCCCTCGTCACCGCGGTGAAGGAGATGGGCCTGGAGATCGACGACCAGGAGCGGCGCCTGGCGGAGAACGCGGGCGCGGCCGTGACGCTCACCACCTCCGCGCTCGCGCTGCTGTCCATCCTCATCTGCGTGCTGGCCGCGGTGAACATCGCCCACGCGCTCTCCGCCTCGGTGCGCGCGCGCGCCAAGGAGATCGGCGTGATGCAGGCGGTGGGCGCCTCGCGCGCGGATGTGCGCAACATCGTCCTGGCCGAGGCCGGCGTGGTGGGGCTCCTCGGCGGCGCCATCGGGACGGCGGCGGCGCTGGGGCTCGCCCTGGCCGTGAATCGGCTCGCCGCCCGCTACCTGCCGGACTTCCCCTTCAAGCCCGACAGCTTCTTCTCCTTCCCCTGGCCGGTGGTGCTGGGCGGCGTGGCGCTCGGCCTCTTCGCCGCGCTCGCCGGGGCCTACTTCCCCAGCCGCCGCGCCGCCGCGATGGACCCGGCCAGGACGCTGGCGGGATGACGCTCCCGGGCCGAAGGATCCTCCTGGCCAACGCCGCCTGCCTGCTCCTGCTGGCCTGGCTCTACGGGGGAGATCTCCTCGACGCCCTCCGCGCCCGCGGCGCCGACGTCTCCGCCTTCGTCGAGCCGCCCCCGCTCGTCCGCCCCGCGGGGGTGCTCGCCCTGGCGGCCCTCGCCCTGGGTGCGACGGTGTGGGGTATGCTGCGCCGCAGGGGAGATGACTTCAAGGGCTACCGACTGCTGCCCCTGCTCCTGGTGGGGGCCCTCTTCGTGGATCTGGTCTTCGCGGAGAGCCGCATGCCGCTGGGCTCCACGGATCTGGCCACCATGTCGCTGAGGTACTTCCACAACCTGGCGCAGCAGCAGGCCACCGAGGATGCCGTGCCGGCCGATCCCGCGATGCTCAGCCCCCTGCTCCAGAAGCTGGGGCGCCCGCCGTACCTCGTCCGAGGCCAGCCCGCCAGCCAGTACACCCTCCAGGTCCGTCAGGACTGTGAGGGCCCCGTGCGCTCGGCGCCCGGGCTCCAGCCCGGCACCTTCATCTACTGCGTGGCCCCTGGGCGAAAGGGCGCCTGGATCACCCTGGTGGGGCTCCCCGCCGAGCAGCGCTTCGGCACGCCTGACATACTCTCCGTGCGAGGCGAGGCGCGTTTCCTGCTCGTCCAGCCCTCCCGGCCGGAGGAGGAGCCCGGCAGCAGCGAGGTGTTCGCTCCCTTCCGGGACAGGGCCTCGGGAGGGGCCGCGCCACCTGGGCCTCGAAGCGAGGGCTCGGAAGCCCTCCCCGGGCCCTGAGCAAGGGCCTGCCTCCCCGCTCTCCGAGGGCTCCTCCGATGGTTGACCCTGTGGAGGCGCGATCGCTAGGCTCCAGGCCCAAACCCCGAGACCCTCGAATCTCGTGACGACCTCTCAACCGAAGCGGCAGCCCATCCCATTTGGGAAGTACCTTCTTCTCGACCGCATCAACATCGGCGGCATGGCCGAGGTGTGGCGTGGGAAGATGTTCGGCGCGGGAGGGTTCGAGCGGCTCGTCGCCATCAAGCGCATCCTCCCCAACATCGCGGAGGATGATGAGTTCATCGCGATGTTCATCGACGAGGCGAAGATCAGCGTCCAGCTGAACCACGCCAACATCGCGCAGATCCACGAGCTGGGGCAGATCTCCAACAGCTACTTCATCGCGATGGAGTACATCCCCGGCAAGGACATGCGGGCGATCTTCGATCGCTGCCGGAAGAAGAGCGAGCCGGCCCCCATCCCGCTGGTGGCCTACTGCGTGTCCAAGATGTGCGAGGGCCTGGACTACGCCCACCGCAAGAAGGACTCGATGGGGCGGGACCTGAACATCGTCCACCGCGACATCTCCCCCCAGAACATCCTCGTCTCCTATGAGGGCGAGGTGAAGGTCATCGACTTCGGGATCGCCAAGGCGGCCGGCAAGGCGACCAAGACGCAGGCGGGCATCCTCAAGGGCAAGTTCGGCTACATGAGCCCGGAGCAGATCCGCGGCCTGCCGCTGGATCGGCGCTCGGACGTGTTCGCCATCGGCGTGTGCCTCTACGAGATGCTCACCGGCGAGCGCCTCTTCATCGGTGACAGCGACTTCTCCGTGCTGGAGAAGGTGCGCAAGGCGGAGGTGGAGCCGCCCTCCAAGCACAACCGGAGGATCCCGGAGAGCCTCGAGAAGATCGTCCTCAAGGCGCTCGCGCGGGACGTGGACGAGCGCTACCAGTACGCCAGCGAGCTGGGCGACGATCTGCAGCGCTTCCTCATCACCAGCGACACCATCTTCGGCCGCAAGGACCTCATGCAGTACATGAAGTCCACCTTCGCGGAGGAAGTGGAGCGGGAGAAGCAACGCCTGGCGGAGTACGCCCTCATCAAGCCCCCCGAGGGGATGCTCTCCGCCATCGAGGCGGGGTTCAGCGGCGCGCCTTCGCCTTCGGTGAGCCTCCCGGTGGTCTCCCCGGCCCCCGCGGTCCCCAGCCAGGCGCCCGTGGACTCGGCCAGGACCGTGGCCTCCGGGCCACCCGCGGGCGCCGCCGGGCTCGAGAGCCTCCGGCGGACCCCCTCGCTCACCGCGCTGCCCAAGCTGACGGCCGCCGCGGCCGCGCCCACGGCTCAGGACGACGAGGCCGTCGCGACCATGCTGGTGGACTCGCGCGAGTACTTCGACGACGCCGACGAGCCCTCCACCATGCCGGGCGCCGCCAGCCGAGCCATCACGCCGCTGGACACGCCGGCGGCGATGGAGGAGGAGGAGGAGGGAGAGCCCACCAATTCGGGGAAGACGGCCGTGATCGGGCCGCCCCAGTCGGCCAGCGGGGCGCCAGCGACGGCTTCCGCGCCTCGTGCGTCCCTCACGAACATCCCCGTGGTGACGCCCACGCCCAATGTGCAGATACGCCCCTCCGTGTTGAGCATGCCCGCGGTGGGGGGCCTGCCCGAGGCCGCCGGGGCGCCCGGGGCCCGTCCCGCTCCGGGCCGGATGCCAGGGGATGGGCTGCCGCGCATCGCTCGCCCGGAGCATCCTGCCGGGGGGCCTCCCATGCTGAGCCCGGCCGGTGCGCAGGCGAGTGCTCCCGCGGCGCGGCCCGCTGTCGCGTCGCCGCTGGCTCCAGCCTCGACGCCTCCGGTCGCGCCCCCGCGGCCTGTTTCCGAGCCGAGCGACACGAATGCACCGGCGCCCGGGCTGCCGTTCGGCCAGAAGCGGATGGCGGTCTTCGGGGGGATCGGTGCCGTGGTGCTCGTCCTGCTGGGGGTGATCGGCTTCCTCATGACGCGCGCGCCCGCCATGGGCTTCATCATGGTGGAGCTGCCGTCGAAGCTGGCCGGGAAGGCCCAGGTGACGCTCAACGCCAAGCCCGCGCAGATCCAGAACGGGGCCGTCCTGCTGCAGGTGCCCGCGGGCGAGGTCGTCGTGATGGTCAGCGCCGAGGGCTACAAGGCCTTCAGCCAGACGGTGAACCTCCCGGAGGGCAACCAGGTCACCCGCGTGCTGCCGGAGCTCGAGCCGCTGGTGAAGTCGATGTCGATGGTGCTCGCCACCGTGCCGCTGGACGCCGAGGTGAAGCTGAACGGCCAGGTGGTCCGGAAGCAGGGGAGCCAGGAGGCGTTCCTCCAGAACCTGCCCATCACCGAGGAGCTGGCGATCGAGGTGAGCGCCCCGGGCTTCAAGCCCTTCCAGCAGAAGTACGCCCCGTCCGAGGGCGCCGCGCCCCTGCAGGTGACGGCGAAGCTGGAGCCGGCGGAGGTGGCGGTGCGCGTGGAGTCCGTGCCGGAGGGCGCCACCATCTTCGCCAGCGGCAAGGAGTGGGGGGCCACCCCGGCCGTGGTGAAGCTGCCCGCCAGCGTGAAGCAGGTGACGCTGAAGCTGAAGTGCTTCGAGGAGGCCGAGCTGTCGGTCAACCCGCCCGCTGCTGGGGAGACCCAGGCGGTGGTGAAGGGCGCGTTGAAGAAGCAGCCTGGCTGCAAGTAGCCGCGCCTGCCCGAGGCGGGCGGGCACGGGGCCCCTTATAGATGGGGCGGAGGGACGTTCGTCCGTGACGACCAAAACGCGCAAGGCCAGCAAGGCGGATCCACTCTCGGAGCTGCCCCGCTGGGCCCAGAAGCTGGCCCAGAAGTACTACACGAAGACGGTGTCCACCTTCCTGCTCTACGGGGCGGTGAGGGACCTGCAGCCCATCACGCTGGAGGACGGCAGCCGGGGCTACAGCATCCTCAAGACGTTCCTGGCCGAGGAGCTGTTCGGCGGCAGGGATCACGTCATCTTCTATGATCGCTCCTCCGGCATCCGCGCCGCCTCGCCGGAGACGCAGAAGGATCTGCAGCGGGCGATGGCGGGGTATGACGCGCTCTACGGCACGGACTACGCCAAGTCGCTGCCGAGAGATCCGGGCCGGGCGCTGCAGATCCTGGAGAACTTCCTCCGGCTGCGCCTGGTCGAGGGCAGGTCGATGGCGCTGGTCATCGACTTCGCGGAGACGCTGGTGCCCGGCGGGGAGATGAGCCACCTGTCCGCGGAGGACCGCTTCGTGGTGGCCACGCTGGACAAGTGGGCGCACGATCCGCAGTTCCTGTCCAACGACGTCTCCGTGGTGCTGCTGGCGGAGAACCTGGCGGACATCTCCCCGCGGATCGCCCGCAACCCGTACGTGGCCCCCATCGAGCTGCCGCTGCCCGGCGAGGACGAGCGGCTGGACTACGTGCGCTACAAGCTGGAGGGCAAGCGGCTGCAGTCCGTGTCGGACGTGCCGGTGGCGGCCCTGGCGAAGATGACGGCGGGCCTGTCGCGCATCAACCTGGACCGGGTGCTCACCGAGGCCATCGAGCGGGACGTGCGCATCACGCCGGAGCTCCTCAAGGAGAAGAAGAAGGAGATCATCCAGGCGGAGTGCCACGGCCTGCTGGAGTTCATCGAGCCGGCCAACAACCTGGACTCGGTGGCGGGCCACGCCAAGGCCAAGGAGATGCTGCGCAACGCGGCCAGCGCGCTGAAGAAGGGCCGCAACGAGGTGATGCCCATGGGCTACCTCATCAGCGGCCCGGTGGGCACCGGCAAGACGTTCATGGTGACCAGCTTCGCCGGGGAGATTGGCATCCCCGCGGTGAAGTTCCTCAACTTCCGCAGCCAGTGGCAGGGCGTCACCGAGGCGAACCTGGAGCGCATCTTCACGCTGCTCAAGGCGCTGTGGCCGGTGGCGGTGATGGTGGACGAGGCGGACACCTTCCTGGGCAACCGGGACGCCAGCGGGGACTCGGGGACGAGCAGCCGCGTGTTCGGCTCCATCGCCTCGTTCATGGGCAACACGCAGTACCGCGGGAAGATCGTCTGGTTCCTGATGACGGCGCGGCCGGATCTGCTCCCCATCGACCTGAAGCGGCAGGGGCGCGCGGAGGAGCACCTGGCGCTCTTCTACCCGCAGACGGACGCGGAGCGGGACGAGCTCTTCCGGGTGATGCAGAAGAAGACGGGCGTGTCGGTGGACGTGTCCTCCTTCGCGGAGCTGCTGCCGGAGGGCGTGCGCCAGTTCAGCGGCGCGGACATCGAGGCGGTGATGGTGCGCGCGAAGTTCCGCGCGCTGGCGCAGGGGCGGGAGCAGGTGGCGGTGGACGATCTGAAGGCGGTGCTGGCGGACTTCATCCCGCCCAGCTACCCGCTGGAGATTGAACTGCAGAACCTGGTGGCGGTGCAGGAGTGCACCAGCCGCGAGCTGCTGCCCGAGGAGTTCCGTGCCATGGATCGGGATCAGATCACCCGGCGCGTGCGCGAGCTGAAGCTGCTGCTCGAGGAGCAGTGAGTTGGAGGTTCGGCGCGAATGGACGATCGGCAAGCACCGGGCGCACCTCGAGGAGCCTGACCTGCTGCTCGTGAAGCTGGTGGGCCCTACTGGAGGAGGCGCGCACGCTCATCCAGCGGATGCGCGCGAAGCTGTCCTCCGGGTGAGGCTCAGGGGCTGGGAGCGGGCCGAGGCCCGGCGTCGAGCACCGTCGCCAGCGCCCGGAGCTCCGGCCCCATCATCCGCTCCGCCGCGGTGCCTGCGACGACCACCGGCAGCATCTGCCCCTCCAGCGCGGCCTCGGCCGAGAGCCGCACCGCGATGGGCGCCATCACCTGGGCCTCGATGAGGCGCTTGAGCGGCCGGGCCCCCAGCTTCGGATCATAGCCGTGGCGAGCCAGCCAGGTCCGCGCGGCCGGGTCCACCACCAGCCGCAGCCTGCGCCGCAGCAGCCCCGCCCGTGAGGCCGCCTTCTCCAGCTCGAGGTCGACGATGCGCAGCACGTCCGCCTCCGAGAGCCGGCGGAACGGGATGACATGGTCGATGCGGTTGAACAGCTCCGGCCGGAACGCCTGCCGGACGGCCCGCATGAAGTCTCCCGCGCCGCGCTCGGCGCCGTAGCCCACCGGCTCGGACTGCTCCACGCCGAGGTTGCTCGTCATGCAGATGACCGTCATCCGGAAGTCGACCAGCCTCCCGAGGCTGTCGGTGAGCCGCCCCTCGCCCAGGATGCCGAGCAGCAGATCGAACACCTCCGGGTGTGCCTTCTCGATCTCGTCGAAGAGGACGAGCGACATGGGCTGCTGCCGCACCCGCTCGGCGAGGCTGTTGATGCCCGGCCCCACCTCCATCAGCCGCTGCGCCGAGCCCGGGAGCATGTACTCGGACATGTCGAGCCGGATCATCCGGTCCTCGTCTCCGAAGAGCGTGCGCGCGAGCTGCTTGGACAGCTCCGTCTTCCCCACGCCCGTGGGCCCGACGAAGAGCAGCGTGCCCACCGGCTTGTCCGGATCATTGAGGCCCGCCTTGAGCCGCGCGAGCACCCCCGCGGCCTGCTCGCAGGCGCGCTCCTGCCCGATGACTCCGCGAGCGAGCTGCGCGGCGAGCGTGCTCTGCTCGGCGGGGAGCTCGTCGCTGATGAGCTGCAGCGGCAGCCCCGTATAGCGCGCGTAGGCCTCCGAGGCGTCGCGCGGGTAGAGGGTCCGGGGCTTGCCGCGCTCCCCCTGCTGATCCAGCCAGTCCAGGAAGCGGAAGGCCTTGCCGGGGAACAGGCTGTCACGCTGGAACATCTCCAGGTGCCCGACGAGCTGCCGCAGCCCCATGGGGTGGACGGTGACGCTGCTGCGCCGGGTCTCCTGGTAGCGCCGCATCAGCTCCGGGACCTGCGAGGCCGGCGGCTCCTCGAAGCGGACGACCGTGAAGGGGCGCAGCGCCTCCGGGAAGCGGCGCTGGCAGCGCTCGAACTCGCCCTCGGTGCACTCGGCGATGAGGGAGATCTCCTCGCTCATCGCCGCGGGCAGGAGCAGGTCGCCGATCGAGGAGCCATCCGGCTGGGGCGCCAGGAGCGAGGTGAGCCGGTCGACGTAGAGGTAGTGGTTCTCGTGCGAGAGCGCGTCGATGATCTTCAGGCAGCGCTCCTGCCACATGCCCAGGTACACCATGCCGGCCACGATGCGCTCGGCGCTGGTGCGCCAGATCTTCGGGAAGTGCGCCTCCTTGTCCTCGCGCCGCTTCGCCACGATCCACCGCGCGAGCTTCAGCACCCAGCTCGTCTTGCCGATCCCCGGCCCCCCCACGAGCAGGAGTGAGCGCGGCGGCTGGCGCTTCAGGGCGCCGAGCCAGCCGTCCATCGAGTCGCTGTCATAGACCAGGGGTGGGAGTCGCCCCGCCGCCGCGAGCCGGGTCAGCTCCTCGCCGATCTGCCCGAGCACCTGCGGCGCGGGCTCCTCCTCGGAGCCCCTCCGGGAGGACTGCTGGAGGTCGCCGGGATCCCAGCTCTGCACGTACTCCTCGCCCTCGTAGCGGAAGTCGTAGAGCCCCTTGGGCTGCTCACCGAGCAGGGCGGTGGCCAGCGCCTGCTGCAGCACTTCGCGCGCGATGGTCAGCTCCTCGAGCACGAAGGACCAGCCGAAGCGCGGCACCAGCACCCGGTACGCGCCGCTCTCCAGCTTGCCGTAGACATAGGTCAGCTTCAGCGGGACCAGCGCCTTGCCGATCACCGGCCGCTTCTTATGCAGCGTCTGCGGGTGGACCTCCACCGTGAGCGTCCTGGCCTGCAGGGACTCCTCCCACAGGAAGCGCTCGAGCGCGGAGGTGTCGTCGACCAGCATGAGCCGCACCTGGGACTCGAGCAGGCTGTAGACCTCGGCCGCGCTGGCACCGTAGGCGGACGGCGCGGGCGCATCGAAGAAGCGCTCCCACACGGGCAGCAGCCGTCCCGTCAGCCGGCCGTCATGGTGCGTGGTGAAGTAGACGCGAAGACTCTTGTCGCTCATGGCGTCACGCGCTCCCGTCCGTCGGGTTCTGGGTCATCCGCAGCCGCCAGAGGGCGGGCAGGGCCTCCGCGGGAGCCCGTACCCGGTGCGTGCCGCTGTAGCTGAGCAGGTAGTCGTCGAGCTCCATCGGCGCCACCGCGCCGGGGCGGGCAGGCGGCTCGACGCGGTAGGCGCGCACCACGGGGACCGCCGCCTCGGGGTTCTCCGGCAGGGGCGTGGCGCCCTCCTGGCGCGCCTTGTGGAAGGCCTGGAGCTTCGCGTCATGCAGCGTGAGCAGCTCCAGCGGCTCCGGCGCGGACTCACCGTGCACGCGCACCTTGACGATCTCCGGGAGGCGCCCCGTGGACTGCCAGACGTGCAGCCCGGCCTCTCCCTCGAAGAAGGGCCGCACGCCCGGGCCCACCTGCTTGAGCACGATGTGCACCGGCTCCATGTTCCACTGTAGGAGCGCCGGGAGCTCCCGCGGGCCGCCCGAGGTCAGCGCGCCTCCCGGGAAGCGGACGGCGAAGCGCTCGATCTCGCCGCGCGTGCCGCGGGCGTACGCGTCGCAGAGCCAGCGGGCGAGCAGCGAGCCGGAGGCGCCCCCCTCTCGCCACTGCCCCAGCGGGAACAGCTCCAGGGTGATGACGTGCTGGTCGGAGCGGGCGAGCTCCCGGAGGATCCGCTTCAGGAAGGCGACCTCCGCGACCGCGTCGAGCATCTGCTCGCGGGAGACGACCTTCACCGGCTCGAAGGCCCGCCGGTCGAAGATCCGCACGCGCTCGCCATCGGAGCCTCTGTAGGTGTCGGTGCGGCGCTCGAGGACTCCGAAGCGCTCGACCTCGATCATCTCCCGCGCCTCCTCCTCGGGGGCTCGCGCGAGGGCCTCCAGCCGCGCCGCGAACTCCTCCAGGTACAGCCGCATCGCGTCGAGCGTGTAGAGCGACTCGGCGTGGTCGCGCTCCCCCGCCTGCAGCCGCGCGAGGTGGAAGCGGACCTGCTCGGACAGCGCGCCCAGCGAGTCGCTGTGCCGCATGCGCTGCACCTCCTCGCGCGCCTCGAGCGCCTTCTCGCGCAGCTTCGCGATGGGGAGCGCCAGGAGCGGCTCGAGCGCGAACCCCTCGGGTACCGGCTCGCGGGGCACGAGCGCGTCGGCCTGCACCTCGAAGCGGCCGTCGCGGGTGTAGAGCTGGAACAGCCGCATGAGCGCCTGGGGCCCGCGGATGATGGCCTCGGAGAGGACGTGCCCGACCTTCTCCTCCAGGTAGCGCTTGAGCGGCCGCGCGCCCAGGGTGGCATCGAAGGCCTCCGCGACGATGCGCCGCTTCACCTCGTCATCGGTGGACACGAAGATGTGGCGCGAGCTCAACCCGCGCCGCGCCAGCAGCCGCGCGAGCTCCTTCTCCACCACCTTCTCGCCCGACTCCCGCGAGAGCGGCGAGAAGTGGACGATCTGGTCGATGCGGTTGAAGAGCTCGGGCGGGAAGAACTCGCGCACGGCCCGGTCCGAGTCGAGGGCCACGCTCCGGGCGTCCACCTCGCCGATGCCCACCGGCTGCTTCTGCCGGGCCCCGAGGTTGCTCGTCATCACGATGACGGTGTGGGTGAAGTCCGCCGTCTCGCCCGAGGCGTCGGTGAGCCGGCCCTCGTCGAACGTCTGCAGGAGCAGGTTGAGCAGGGCGGGGTGGGCCTTCTCGATCTCGTCGAGCAGCACGAGCGTGAAGGGCTGCTCGCGGATGGTCCGCGTCAGGCGGCCCTCCGGCTGCCACGCGTCGCCGGTGAGCCGCGCGACGGCGTCCGGCGTCTGGAACTCGGCCATGTCGAGCCGCACCATGCGCGAGGCATCGCCGTACAGGTAGCTGGCCAGCGCGCGCGCCAGCTCGGTCTTCCCGGTCCCCGTCGGCCCGGTGAACAGGTAGACGCCATAGGGCCGGCGAGGATCGGTGAGGCCGGCGTGGATGCGCGCGATGAGATCGGCCGCCACCGCCACCGCCTCCGGCTGGCCCATCACCTTGCGTGACAGGGCCGCGAGGACCTCGGAGGGCTCCAGCCGCTTGTTGGGGTGGAGCAGGAAGTCCGGCAGCCCCGTCACGCGCGAGAGGTGATCGAAGAGCACGCCGGTCTCCAGCTCCTGCTGGTCGCTGTAGTCGGCGGCCAGCTTCCGCAGCAGGTCGAGCGCCTTGCCCGGGAGCGCGGCCCCGGCGAAGAGCGACTGGGCCTGCTCCAGGAGGGTAGGGAAGAGCGTGGGCTCCCAGGTGACGTCATGGCGGCCCTCCAGCTCCCGGGACTCGTGGAGCAGCATCCGCAGCGTCTCGTCCGTGCTGGTGGGCCGGACGTGGAGCGGGGTGAAGAGCGCGGCGAAGGACGGGGCATCCGTCTCGAGCCGCTGGAGCTGCTCCGGCGTCACCGCGCCCACGAGCATGATCTCCCCGCGCGCGAGCGGCCCCTGGAAGAAGAGGGCGAGGTTGGCGTCGCTGTCGCGCGAGCGGCCGATGCGGCCGAAGGCGTGCAGATCCTCGACGAAGAGGATGCGCCGGCCTCCGCGCGACTCCTCGAGGAGCTTCAGGCAGCGCTGCTCCCAGTCGCCGACATAGCTCATGCCGGCGATGATCCGCTTGCCCGCGACCGACCAGACCTCGGTCACCTTGTCCAGGTTGCGGTGGCTCCGGAAGTCCTCGGCCTCGAGCTGCTCGGCCACGAAGCGCCGGAGCAGGGTCCGCTTGCCGCAGCCCGGCGGCCCGACGAGCAGCACCGGCGTGCGCCGCTCCCCGCCCAGCAGGAACTGGAGCTGCTCGCGGTAGGGGCTGCGCGGCATCCCGGTGTCGAGCGAGCCCTCCGCCGCCTGGAGGGTGAGGTTCGTCCCCAGGCTGTTCAGCACCTGTTTGCCCCCGCGCGACTTCTTCTTCTTGCCGGGCCGGTCCTCCAGCTCGAGGTCATCCCAGGGCCCCTTCTTCTTGCCGAGCTCGTCGATCAGCGACTTGGGGCGGGCCACGAAGGAGATGGCCTGGAGGTTGTCCTTGCGGCTGGAGCGCAGCTCCTCGTGCTCGTACGCGAACAGGCCGGCCCAGGCGCGGGTGAAGAAGGCCTTCGCCTGCTCCTCGAGGCCAATCTCGGGATCGACCGGGAACCACTCGTCCTGTCGCGCGGGGTGGTAGGCGATCGTCATCGGCTCCTCGCGCGTGCGCCACCGGGGCTCGAGGATGAGCGGGAAGAGGCCCGCCAGCTTCCGTGTCTCGGCCCCGCTCTGGACCCGCCGGAAGTCCAGCTCGAGCCGCACCCGCTCCAGCCGGATGCCACGTGGGAGCTGGAAGTACGCCAGCTCGCGGACGGGGAGCTCGCCGATGATGGTGCGGAGATCGTCCACCAGGTTGCGCTGCAGCTTGACCGAGCTCTTGCCCGAGCGGCTGCGGGTATACGGGCCGAGCGCGAGCGTGGTCCAGTGCAGGCCCCTGGGGCCCCGGAGTTGGTAGATGGCGATCGTGAGGTTCATCGCTTCGCCTCCCGGAGCGTGTCCAGCTCGAAGGAGAAGCTGGCCTCGCGGTCGAGGCCGCCGGTGCGCTCGGCGTGGGCGAGGTGCTCGAGCAGGACGAACTCGAGGTCCGGGAAGTAGTCCTGCTCCTCCAGCTCGAGCTCGCGCGCGTCCTCGCACAGCGAGAGCTTCCCCTCGGGGAGGTGGCTGCGCACGGCCGGCATCAAGCGGAGCTGCTTGATCATGGGCGGTGGCGGCGGGCTGATGACCGGCAGGGAGAGCTCCTTGTCGGACAGGTGGCTGCGCATCGCGACCGGCCTGACGGTGAGCAGGGTGGGCGGCTCCTTCTCGTCCGCGCCGGCATTCTGGAAGCGATGCAGCCCGGCCTCGAGCGCCAGGAAGACGCCGGCGTTGGGGCCGTGGATCGACAGCAGCACCTCGTGGAAGGTGCGCTCGGGATTGGCGAGGGCCCGCTTCAGCTCCTCCATGCCGAGCAGCTCACCCCACTTGCGCTTGCGATCGCTGCTCTTGCTGATCAGCGCCGGGCGGCCCTCGACGACCCAGCGGCGCCGCGGCGCGTCCTCGAGCAGGGGGAGGAGCCAGCGTTCGAAGCCACGCATCCCGGGAGGTTCCTGGAGGAGCAGCGTGATGTCATCCCGCCGCGGCTGGAGCGCGAGCAGCAACGCGGGCAGGTGTCGGCACAGGGTTTGGAGCTGTTCGCCGGCGTCCTCGACGAAGGGCTCCACGTCCTGTTGCTCGAACAGGGCCATCAGCGCCAGCTCCTCGGCCGCCACCAGCGCGCCGCGCAGCTGCTGCGCCTGCGCCCAGAGCCCATCGAGCCGGTGGTGCTCACCCCTCAGGCTCGCTACCGAGGCAGCGCCGGGCCCGCGCTCATCGCGATCGCCCTGGGAGAGCTGGGCCACCAGGAAGCCGAGCTGCTCTTCGAGCTGCACCACCGCGTCGAGCCGGAAGAGGGCGTCGATCTTCCGGCGCTGGGACTGTAGCTCCCGCACCCGCTCGAGCTGGTTGCGCGTCGCCTTCGGGCTGCTCTTGTGCAGCTGCACCGCGATCGCCCTGTCTCGCAGGGTGACTTCGAGGCGTGCGCCCTGTCCTTCGCGCCCCGCCGCGGAGAGGGCGCGCGCCAGGGGGACGACGAGCTGCTGGTCCAGGTGCCTGCGCATGGCGCGCGCGCCATAGGCCTCCTGGTAGCCGGAGGTGGCCAGGGCGGTGGTGGCCTCGGGCGGGAGCTCCAGCGTGATGCCGCGCTGGAGCAACCCCCGCCGCTGCCGCAGCTTCTCCACCCCCAGCCGGGCGACCTCCGCCACCTGCTCGGAGGTGAGCGCGTGGAAGGGGATGATCTGGTCGATGCGGTTGACGAACTCGGGCCGGAAGTGCCGGTGCACCTCGCGCAGGTAGTGGGTGGCCTCATCCGCCGCCGTCGCGCCGATGCCCAGCGGGGTGCGGCGGTGCGCCGCCCCGAGGTTGCTGGTCATGATGATGATGGCGTTGTGGAACCAGGCGGTGCGTCCGCGGGCGTCGGTGAGGCGCCCCTCGCCGCAGACCTGCAGGAGGAGATCGAAGACGGCGGGGTGGGCCTTCTCGAGCTCGTCGAGCAGCAGCACGCAGAAGGGCTGTTGGCGGATGCGCCGGGTGAGCTGGCCTTCGCCCTGCTCGTTGCCGCGGATGAGCCGGTCGGCGGCCCAGGCGTCCATGAACTCGCTCATGTCGAAGCGGAACATCCGGTCGGCCGAGCCGAAGAGGAAGGTGGCGAGCAGCCTCGCGAGCTCGGTCTTGCCCACGCCGGTGGGGCCGACGAAGAGGAACGTCGCCAGCGGCTTGCCCTGGGGCTGGAGCCCCGCCTTGACCATGCACAGCGTCTCCACCACGCGGCGCACGGCGAGCTCCTGGCCGATGAGCTGGCGGCGGAAGTTTGCCTCGACGTCCCCGGCGAGCAGCGAGCGATCCACGCGCAGCAGGAACTCGGGGACGCCGGTCTTCATGCTGAAGAGCGAGTAGACCCGCTCGCGGGTGAGCACGGCGGCCTTGCCATCGGCGGTGCGCTCCTGCTGCACGCCCGCGCGCATCTCCTCGTAGAGGCGGAAGGCCTTGCCGGGCAGCGCGCGGCTGGGGAGGTAGCGCTCGGCCAGCTCCACCAGCGGCTCCACCGCATCGTCGGCCAGCGCCGGCCGCTGGGGCTCCCTCTGCCGCTGCCACGCCACGCGCCCCCGCAGGGCCTCGCACGTGGTCCGCGCGCCCAGCGGCTCCAGGCGCACCCTCGCGAGCGCGGCGAAGAGGCCCGGGTGCCGGCTCTCGAGCAGGTCGAGCGACTCGGGCAGCAGCTCGCCGAGGAAGCGGACCTTGCCCTCCTCGAGGAAGGGCTTCATGGCGCCGGGCAGATCGATGGACTCGGTGGAGTGCTGCGCGAGCAGCTCGCCCAGGTTCTCGAAGTAGAGGATGGCGCCGAGATCGTGCGCCGCGCGCATCACGCGCAGGACGCGCTCCTGCCACTGGCCGAAGCCGGACATGCCCGCGATCAGCCGCGAGCCGCTCGTGGCATACACCCGCCGCTCCCGCCCGGCCCGCCGCTCCGCGCGCAGCCAGGCGTAGAGCAGCTCCGTCTTGCCCGAGAGCTCCGGGCCGACGAGCAGCACGCCCTGCCGCTTCGCGCCGCCGAGCAGGCTCGACAGGAGCGACAGCTCGGTATCGCGGCCGATGAGCGGGGGCCCGCGTTTGGCCTCCTCGCGCTCGTGGAGCAGGGTGGAGACGGAGAGGAGGACCTCATGGGCCTGGTCTCGTTGGAGCTTCTCCTGGAGCTTCTTCCGGGTCTGGCGTGCCTTCTCCCCGGCAAGGTCCTGGCGCCGGAGCTGGAGGTGCACGGTCTCCAGCGCCACCGACTTCGGGGGCAGCAGCCGCAGGTACTCGTGGGCGTTCGGCTCCCGCGCGGCCAGCAGCCGCTCCACGTCCGCGCGGACGAGCTCGAGCACGTCCTGGTTGCGGGCCACGTAGACGGTGTGATCGAGCGCGGGGACGAAGGCCCAGATCTCCTGCGGCAGGGGCACGATGACCGTGGCGAGCTCGAGCGTCTTCGGCTTGAAGAGGCGCTTGGGCAGGTCGGCGCGAGGCGCCAGCACCTCGATCATCTCGAGCCGCACCTTGGGGGGGAGGGCGAAGCGGGCGAGGATGTCGGGCTCCACGCGGGAGAGGTGCTCCTCCAGGAAGAGCCGTTGCTCGGCGAGGCAGGCCTCCTGGGTGGGCGCGTGGCTCGTCATCGCGGGCGCGGCGACGGGGAACGCCAGGTGGTCACCGTTCCAGAGCTGCTGGCAGAGGAGCGGGGTGGCGAAGGCGAGGGTCCCGGAGACGTCGGAGGCAGGCATACGGCCCGCATCCTATGACGCCACGCCCACCGGCGCGTCATGCTCCGCGCACGCAGGCGCGCGCGCTCAGGGAGCGCTCACCAGGAGCTGCTTGCCGGCGGGGATGTTGCGGTGGTCCTGGATGTTGTTCCACCGCTTGATGTCCTCGACGGTGACGCCGTAGCGCTGGGCCACGACCCAGAGCGTCTCGCCCGCGGCCAGCGTGTGCAGGGAGGCGCGGCTGCCCTGGGGCTTCGACGGCTCGAGGGTGGTGGCCACCACGGTGCCCGCGCGCTCCTCCACCTGCGCGGGAGGGGTGCCCGGCCACACCTGGAGGACGGTGCCGATCCGCAGCCCGCGCTTGCGCCGCGGCAGATCGTTCCAGCTCCGCAGCTCCTCCACCGTCACGTGGAAGCGCTGGGCGATGGCCCACAGGCTGTCGCCCTCCTGCACGCCGTAGGTGACGCGCGTGCGGCCGTTGATGATCTCGGTCTTGATGGGGCCGGTGGCCACCGGGGCCCGAGGCGTCCCCGCGGGGACCTCCTCCTCGGGGCGCAGCACCGTCACGCCGCTGCGGCGGGCCTGGGCCACCTTGCGCTCCAGCGCCGCGACGCCACGCTTCCCGGCGGGCACGGGGATGGCCAGCTCCGCGTTGACGCGCAGCGAGCGCGCGCTCTTGAGGCGGTTGAACGTGAGGATGGCCTCCGCCGCGCTGCCGTAGGCGAGGGCGATCTGCGAGAGCGTGTCCCCGCGCTTCACCTTGTGGATGCGGAAGGTGAGCCGCTCGTTTGGGGAGAGCTTCTTGAAGTTCTGCGCGAACTGCTCCGCGGTGCCCGTCGGCAGCCGGAGCAGGTACGGCTTCTTCTCGGTGGACGGAGGGGTGCACCAGCGCTTGAGCTCCGGGTTGAGCTCCTGCACCTCCTTGACGCTCACCCCCGCGGCGCGGGCGATGACGTCCAGGTCCGTGGCGTCCACCAGCTTCACCTCGTCGAAGGTCAGCGGCGGCTCGTACTGGAACTCCTCCTCGCGGAAGCCGAAGGCGCTGGGGTGCTTGGCGATGAGCGCCGCGGCGATCAGCTTGGGCACGTAGTGCTGCGTCTCCTTGGCGAAGCCGCGCTCCAGGGACAGCGCCCAGAAGTCCGAGGTGCCGTGCCGGTCCATCATCCGCCGCACGCGCCCGCCGCCGGTGTTGTAGCCGGCCCAGGCCAGGTACCAGTGGCCCAGCTCCGAGTAGAGCTGCTTGAGGTACTCCGCGGCGGCGTGGGTGGCCTTGACGGGATCCCTGCGCTCGTCCACCCAGAAGTCCTGGCGCAGCCCGTACTGCTTGCCCGTGCTGGAGATGAACTGCCAGGGCCCCGCGGCGTGCGCCCACGAGTAGGCATGGGCGGAGAAGCCGCTCTCGATCATCGCCAGGTACACCGTGTCGCGCGGCAGCCCCTTCTCCTCGAGGATGGGCTGCATCACGGGCAGGTAGCGCGTGGAGCGGGACACCCACTTGCGGAACCACTTGCGGCCCGGTCCCCGGAAGAACTGGATGTACTGGGCCACCAGCGGCTGCATCTCCACGGGGATGTCGTACCGGTCGCGGATCTGCCCCACGTCGAAGCTGGCCAGATCCGTGATGAGGGGCAGCTCCGGCAGGGAGTCATCCTCCCGGAGGGTGGGCTCCTCCAGGGCGTCCAGCATCCTCACCCGCAGCGGGTTGGCCAGCCCCAGGCGGTGCAGCGACTGGAGCACCTCCGCGTTGGGCTTCGCCGTGGGATCCAGCGCCGCCCCCTCCAGCGCCCGCATCTCCTCGAGCTCGGCGGACTCGGACTCCACCTCCTCGTGGGCCTCGTCGGGGGCCTCCTCGCCCGCCGCGGCGCCGCCGAGCAGCTGCTTCGCGTCCTCGGCGCCCAGCAGCTGCATGCCCGCAGGCGGGGGCGGCATCGGCAGCTCCTCCTGGAGGGAGGGAGACGCACCGACGAGGGCGACCAGCATCAGGCTGAGAGACGGCATGGAGACCCTGGGGGCGTAGGCCCGTGCGGCGGAAAGAGGCCCAAGTTTCCGCCATTTTCCTTGACAGTCAAACAAGCAAACCTGCCGCGCTGCTGGCCAGGCAGGCGTCAGGGGGGCCCGGCGGCGCGTGCGGCGTGGCCCGGCCCGAGGATCTTCGGCAGGTAGGTGGCGTAGTCGAAGTGGGGTGAGTTCTCCGGGTTGTGGCAGGTGACGCACAGCTCCCGCCCCGGGTTGAGGACGATGTTCTTCGGCGTCGGATCCTCGGCGTGGAGCGAGCCCGGGCCGTGGCAGCTCTCGCAGCCCACGTGCTCGCGGCCCTCCACCTTGTCCAGCCGGCAGACGCCGCCGGGCTGCTCGTAGCCGGTGACGTGGCAGCCCACGCAGTTGAGGTGGAGCTGCTTGCCCACCGCCGCCAGCGTCTCCCAGCCGTGGCTGTGCTTGGACTTCTCCCACACGGGGAAGGCCTCCTCGTGGCACTCCCGGCAGGCGCGGCTGCCCACGAAGGCGGCCTCGCCCTTCTTCGGCGCGGGGCAGTCCTGGCCGTGCTCCTTCGCCCAGGCGAGGTTCATCTTCCCCACGTCCGCGTCATACTTCACCACGATCGCCTTCACGTCCGGATCCTCCGGGAGGCTGGACTCCAGCGGGAGGAAGCGCAGCGTGAAGCTGTTGGCGCCCGTGGGGGCCACCGCGGGCTCCGTCAGCAGCTTCTGCTTGCGCGCCACCAGCTCCTCCAGCTTGGCCTGCCGGGCCTTCTTCAGCTGGGGATCGATGCCCGGCAGGTTGATCTCCTTGTCCAGCAGCTCCATGCGCTGATCCAGCAGGGACACCTCGCGCTCCGTGTCCCCCTGGCCCTTCACCGGGGTGAAGCGCTTCTTCCCGGAGCCGTAGCTCAGGTCCACGCGCAGCAGCGAGCGGCCCTTGCTCTGCAGGCCCACCACGGGCACGGCGGCGCGCACCAGCTTGTTCTCCTCGGCGCTGAACTCGGAGGCGGAGTGGGTGGCCAGGAGCAGGTCCGCCTCCAGCCCTTGCGTGGCGGCCGCCTGCTGGGCCTGCTCCACCGTCCCGTGGAAGAGGGCCACCACGAAGTCCGCGCCCTCCTTGCGTGCCTGGGCGCTGGCCTGCGCGAGCTGCTGGGCATCCTGGGCGGACACCACGCCCACCTGGCGCGAGCCGGCCCGCAGCAGCTTCAAGCTCCCCGGAGCCAGCTCCGGGAGGCCCAGGCCCTGGCGGAAGCCCACGCCGCGCACGTCATCCAGCTCGCCCGTGGCCCGGGCGGCCAGCCCCATTCGCTTCATGGCCTCGGCGAGCGCCAGCGCCTTGCGCTCCTCCTGGGGCACCTGGGCCGGCGTGAGGGTGTGCTGGCCGAAGAGGCTGTCCCCGCCATCGATATAGAGGACGGGCAGCGAGCCCTTGCGCGCCTCCAGCACCTGGAAGGCCGCGCGGGCGATGCCGCCCCGCATGTTCTCGCTGCAGCCGCAGGGGGCCAGGTAGCCGCGCGTGTCCGCGGAGAACAGGAGGAGGGCGCCGGAGGCTTCGGCCTGGGTTGGGGGCTCGGGGGCGGTGGGCTCCGCGCCGCGCTTGCACCCCGCCAGCAGCACCACCAGCAGCGCCGGGAGCGTGAGCGCGCGCATCACCAGAGGATGCTCTGCACCAGCTCGTCGATCTTCTCGCCCATCGCCTCCAGCCCGTTCACCTTGGACAGCGAGCCGTCGGCGCCCACCTGCTCGGCCAGCTTGGACAGCTCGTCGTCCGGGAGGCTGGAGAAGAGGATGATGGGGATGTCCTGCGTGTTGTACTCGTTCTTCAGCGTGCGGCAGATGTCCGTGCCCTTGGCCTCGGGCATGTGGATGTCGGTGAGGATGAGATCCGGCCGCCACGTTCGAAGCGTCTTCTCGAACTCCATCAGCGTCGAGGTGGCGACGACCTCGTAGCCGCGTGCCTCGAGGACGGCCTTCTCCATGGCGAGGGTGATCTCACTGTCGTCGATGAGGAGGATTTTTCGCTTCTCTTGCACGGCGACCTTCCCTTGGAGCCCCGTTCTAACTTATCCGCCTCCCGAGGTACCACGGCTTTCCGTCCGCCTGGTTGCCCGGCGAGCCCCTCCCCATGTCCACGGGCATACGGTCCGTTGCTTCCATTCTTCAATGATGGTTGCGGGCAAAGCCGGGACAAAGGAGTAAGGAAAGCGGTCATGTACCGAGTCCTCCCGGTCCTTTGCGCGCTCGTCCTCGCCAGCCTCCCGGCCTGGGCCCTCAATGCCGGTCTGGGTGCACCTCCACCTACCGTGGACCGGCAGACGCCGCAGGCCACCGTGCAAGGCTTCCTGGAGGCAGGCCATGCGGGGGACTACCGGCGGGCGGCGCACTATCTGGATCTCGACTTTCTGCCCCGCGCCGAGCAGGCCGAGCGCGGCGCCCAGCTGGCCCGCCGGCTGAAGTTCGTGCTGGACCGCAGGCTGCCCGTGGACCTGTCCACGCTGAGCAAGGCCCCCGAGGGCGACCCCGCGGAGCCACGCTTCGATCAGATCGGCACCGTTCCACTGGAAGGGGCGGTGGTCCCCATCCGCATCCAGCGGGTGGTGGGCGACGACGGTACGCTGGTGTGGGTGTTCAGCGAGAGCACGGTGAAGCAGGTGGACAAGCTCTTCGACGCGCACGGGCCGCTGCTGGCGGAGACGCTGCCGCGGGTCTTCTTCGAGCACCCGGTGCTGGGGCTGGAGCTGTGGCAGTGGCTGGGGCTGCTGCTGGTGCTCGGGGTGGGCTGGGTGCTGGCGGTGCTGCTGGAGCGGCTGTCGCTCGTGTTCGCCGCGCGGCTGGCGAAGTGGACCCGGATGGGCTGGGACGACTCGGTGGTGCAGGCGGGGAAGGGCCCGCTGCGCGTGCCGTACTACGCGGTGCTGGTGGCCGCGGGCACGTCCTTCCTGCAGCTGCCCCGCCCCGTCCAGCGAGGGATCTACCGGCTCTGCTATTCGCTCGTCGTCGTCGCGGTGGCGTGGTTCATCCTGCGCGTGCTGCGGGTGACGGCCACCTACGTGCACGAGAAGGTGTCCAGCACGACGAAGGATGCGGGGCGCCTGCGCAGCCTGAGCACCCAGCTCGCGGTGCTGCGGCACGTGCTCGAGGCGACCACCTATGTGGTGGCCGCGGCGCTGCTGCTCATGCAGTTCGAGGAAGTGCGCAACGTGGGCGTGTCGATGCTGGCCTCGGCGGGCATCGCCGGCCTGGTGCTCGGCCTCGCGGCGCAGAAGTCCATCTCCACGCTGCTGGCGGGGATCCAGCTCTCCATCACCCAGCCCATTCGAATGGGAGATCAGGTGGTGGTGGAGAACGAGTTCGGCACCGTGGAGGAGATCACCCTCACGTACGTGGTGGTGCGGGTATGGGACGAGCGCCGCCTGGTCGTCCCCATCACCCATTTCCTGGACAAGCCCTTCCAGAACTGGAGCCGGGCGAAGGAGATGTTGCTCGGGCCGGTCCTCCTCCAGGTGGACTACTCCACGGACATCGACGCCTTGCGCGCGGAGCTCCAGCGCATCCTGGAGAACGAGGGGCGCGAGCTGTGGGATGGAAAGGTGCAGGGCGTGGTGGTGCTGGAGGTGATGGAGAAGACACTCTCGGTGCGCGCGCTGGTGAGCGCCGTGGATCCGGGCAAGCTGTTCGACCTGCGGTGCCTGGTCCGCGAGCGGCTCCTCGTCTTCCTTCGCGGCCGGCCGGAGTGGCTGCCCACCGTGCGCAGCGAGACGCGCCCCATGCTACCAGGCGAGCAGGCGGTCCCAGCGTCCGCTCCCCCACCTCGGGCCTGACCTGGAGGCCGCTTGTCCTCCGCGCGGGGGCTCGCTGAATATGCGCCCCGCCATAACGTCCCTGGTGTCGAAGTCCTGCATTCCCCTGTCGCTGGAGTCCGCCGTGATGAAGCGTCATGCCAGAGTGTGTGGGGCCGTCGCGCTGCTCGCCGCCATGCCCCTGCCAGCCCTCGCCCAGGAGCGCGGGCGTACCGATGGTCCCGAGGGCTCCGAGTACGGGAAGGGCGGCTATGAGGATCTCCACGGGGGCCGCTTCTCGCTGGAGTTCAACTGGGGCGCGGCCGTCAACCAGGAGGCTCCCCCGCGGGGAGCGCCGGAGGGGCCGCCGCTCTTCCTGGGGCTCACCGCCTCCTTCTGGGGGGATGACTGGTACCAGCTGGACTTCAGCGGCGCCTACCTGATGGATGGCGGCCGGGTGGATCTGCTCGTGGGGCCGCGCTTCCGCACCTACGGCTACCCCCTGAGCCTCCATGCGGGCCTCAAGGCGGGCGCGATCTTCATCCCCGAGGTGGGGGTCCGCTTCGGCCTGTCGCCCCAGGTGGGGGCGGACTTCCTCGTGGGGAACCGGGACAACATCCTCCTGGGGCTCGCCTACGCGATGGACATTCCCCAGCCCCTCGACAGCGACGGAGCAAGTCTCACCCACCGGGTGTTCCTGAGCTTGGGGTACAGGTTCTAGCGCCATGATCGCCCACGCCCTTCTCGCCGTCCTTACCCTCTCCGCCGGCCAGACGCCGCCCACTGCCGCGCGGCGCACGGCCGTCCCCACCTTCCCGTTCCCCTCGGGCGAGGTGCAGACGATCAACCTCATCGAGTGGAACGCCAACCAGCTCCCTCGCATCTACGAGCGCTCGGAGCAGCTGCCGCTCGTGGACGAGGAGGTGGCGAAGCTGTCCAAGGCGGGCTTCACGCCCGCGCAGCTGGTGAAGATGATCGAGGAGCGCCGCTGCGCCTGTGACGCCAGCGCGGACGGCCTCATCCGGCTCAAGCAGGCCGGGGTGCACCCGGACGTGCTGTCGGCCATCTCCCTGCACTCGCTGCCTCCCAACCGCGTGCTCAACCTGCTGGTGACGCTGGACTTCACCGGAGAGAGCCGCAGCGCGCGCGAGGCCTTCCTCTACTTCTTCGTGGAGGACGGGGACCTCACGCGGGTGCTCACCCTCAACATCCCGGACGTGCTGGCCAACCGCAACGCCTATGACGCGATGGTGGACCGCAGCGACCTCCTCCGGGCGCGGCAGGTGCGGCGCATCCAGCTCCCCGGGAGCGTGCCGCTCAAGACGTACGGCCCGCACCGGGTGCTGGTGGCCGCCAGCGCGAAGCCCACCCTGACCCATCCCTCCCAGCTCACCGAGCAGGAGCGGGCGAAGGCGCAGCTCTACACCTTCGACTACCCGCGCGCCTCGCTGCAGAGCCTCTGCCGGCTGACGGCCGGGTACCGCCAGGACGCGGTGCTCGCCTACAAGTGGCGCTTCGAGGGCAGCCGCTTCGAATGTGAATGGAACTAGGAGTGCAAGCCCCATGAACACCCGCCTGATCGTCTCCCTCTGCCTCTCCGCCGCGCTCGGCGCCTGTGTGCATGGCCCGCGGGCCTACACGCGTGGCACCTACGAGGATCCGAACATCATCGAGATGTTGTCGGATCGCTTCAACGAGAACGATCTGCAGCTCATCGCCAAGAAGATGGCCGAGTCGCTGGCGAGCTCGCCGCGCTTCGCCCAGGTGGATCCGCAGCGGCTGCCCATCGTGCTGGTGGGCAAGCTGAAGAACAGCACCTCCGAGCACATCGACATGCGCTCGCTGGGGGACAAGATCCAGACGGCGCTGGCGCAGACGGGCCGCTTCGCGCTGGTGGACCAGCAGGCGCGCTGGGACATCGCCGAGGAGTACGAGTACCAGCAGTCCGGCTACGTGGACCCGAACGCGGCCAAGGGGCCGGGGCAGCAGGTCTCCGTGGACTTCATCATGACGGGGGACCTGGCCTCCATCATCCAGGAGGTCGGCAACGACAAGCTCGTCTATTACAAGATGACGGCGAAGCTGAACAACGTGCGCACCGGCCTCATCGAGTGGACGGACGAGAAGCAGATCCGCAAGAAGTTCGAGCGGCGGACCGTGGGCTGGTGATCCGCCGCTGAGCTCCCCTGGTGCGCCTCATGCCCCGCCGCCACAGCCGCAGCCCTCGCCCGCGGGCGTGGGCCCTGCTCGTGCTCCTGGGGCCGCTGGTGCTGGCCGGCTGCGCGGGTGACTACGTGGCGCGCACCCGCGCCGTGCGCGAGGCCTACCAGGCGGAGGACTACCCGCGCGCGCTGGGTGGGCTGGAGGCGCTGGAGCGGCACGGGCACCCGAAGGACGCGCTGCTCGTGCTGCTGGACAAGGGCATGGTGCTGCACTCCGCCGGGCGCTGGGAGGAGAGCCTCCAGGTGCTGGAGCAGGCGGACCGGCTGTCGGCGGAGCTGGACGCCATCTCCCTCAGCGAGGAGGCCGGCGCGCTGCTGAGCAACGAGCGGCAGCGGGCCTACCGCGGGGAGGACTTCGAGAAGCTGATGATCTCCGCCCTCCAGGCGCTCAACTACGCGCAGCTCGGCAAGGACGAGGACGCGCTCGTCGAGGTCCGCCGCGTCAACGAGCGGCTGGAGAAGATGATCGTCGACGAGAAGAAGCCGTACGAGCAGCTCGCCATCGCGCGCTACATCGGCGGCGTCCTCTACGAGGATCAGCGCGAGTGGGACTCGGCGTACATCGACTACGCGAAGGCGCTGGAGCTGGAGCCGCGGCTGGGCGCGCTGGCGGAGCCGCTGCTGCGCCTGGCGAAGCGCACGGGCCGGGAGGAGGCCTACGCGTCGCTGCGGGAGCGCTTCCCGGGCGTGCCGCATGAGCCGCTCGGGCCGGGGGAGGGACAGGTGGTGGTCGTCGTCGAGGCGGGGCTCTCGCCGGAGAAGGAGCCCGCCTCCCGCCAGTACCCGCCGGACGCGGTGGAGCTCATCACGGTGCCCGTGTACCGGGATCGCGGCTCCACGCCCCTGGCGCAGGTGCGCGTGGGGGAGGCCACGGAGCGCGCGGTGACGGTGACGTCGCTGGAGCAGGTGGCGAAGATCCACCTGAACGATCGCATCGGCCGGATGCTGGCCAGGCAGGTGGCCGGCGCGGTGGTGAAGGCGGGGCTGGCCGCGGGCGCGGGGGCCGCCACCAAGAGTGAAGAGGTGGCCTACCTGACGTTCCTCCTGCTGAACCTGGCGAACGAGCCGGACCTGCGCTCCTGGCTGTCGCTGCCCGCCGAGTTCCAGCTCGCGCGCTTCCGGCTGCCCGCGGGGCGGCACACCGTCCAGGTGGAGCATGGCGGCCACGTGCTCACCCGGGAGGTGGAGGTGAAGCCCGGGCGAGTCGGGGTGGTGGTGGTGCGGAGCTACCGCTGAACCTTGCGCTGGCGTGAAGGTGTTGCGCCCCCTCGCTTCTGATGTAGGGTCCGCGCCCCATGTCGCCGGTCGTGGCGGATGTCGCCATCTACTCCTTCATCATCCTGCTGGGCGCCATCGCGGGCGCGCTGGTGGTGGTGTTCACCCAGCGAGCGCATCGGCTGGTGGCGTTCCTGGCCTTCGCCGCGGGGGTGATGCTGGGCGCGGCCTTCTTCCACATGCTGCCCGAGGCGTTCCGCGAGGGCGGCTACCCGTCCTTCTCGCTGGTGCCGGCGGGCTTCGTCTTCCTGGTGGTGCTGGAGCGCTACTTCCTGTCGCACACGTGCGAGGAGCCGCTCAACTGCACCGAGCACGCGAGCCACGGGCTGGGGTTCACCGCCTTCATCGGCCTGTCCGTGCACACGCTCATCGACGGCATCGCGCTGGGCTCGGCGGCGAGGGAGGGCGTGGGCTCGGTGGCGCTGATCGCCATCGTCTCCCATAAAATCCCCTCGTCGCTGTCGCTGGCCTCCATCCTCAAGGCGGAGGGCCGCGGCACGCGCGACATCCTCGCCTACGCCCTCTTCTACGGCCTCATGGTGCCGGTGGGGGCGGTGCTCTACTTCGTCTCGGACGAGGCGCTGCACTTCGAGAAGTTCTCGCCGTGGGCGCTCGCGTTCTCGGCCGGTACGTTCCTGTACATCGCCGTATCGGATCTGCTCCCCCACGTCAGCCGTCATGGCAAGGAGCGGCAGGGGCGCAACCTGGTGGCGCTCATCGCCGGGCTGCTGCTGATGCTCCTGCTGGCGCGGGTGACGGAGCACTGAACGAGCGGTGGGTTGCCCGGCGGCTGGGTGGGTGCCAGCGGCTCCCGAGCACAGCTTGAGAGCCAGGGAGAGCCAGCACTCAGGAGGCGCCCATGCTCACCGTCGAAGATCTCATGACCCGGGATGTCGTGACGCTGGATGCGGATGATGCCCTCATCCAGGTCGATGATCTCTTGAAGCGCCACCACATCCGCCATGTGCCCGTGGTGCGGGGCCGGCGGCTCGTGGGGATGGTGAGCCACCGGGACCTCATCCGCGCGCTCGCCCGGCAACCCGTCGGGAAGGGGCCGCACCTGCTCGGAGTGGAGGAGGTGATGACCCACGAGGTGGAGACCGTGGCGCCCCACGCCTCCGCCCGCGAGGTGATCGAGAAGCTCCTGGATCGCCGGTTCGGAGCCCTGCCCGTGGTGGATGCGCAGGGGGAGCTCGTGGGCATCGTGACCGAGTCCGACTTCCTGCGCCTGGCCCTCAGGCTCCTGGAGGAGCGCGAGCAGCCCCCCGTCTCCTTCGAGCAGGTGCCCGTGAGCCCGCACTGATGCGCGAGCCTCTTGGCTTTCGGCCCGCCGGGCTGGAGGATGCGCGCCGCTCAAGCTCGGCACCCCCATGGAACGACGCTCCGACTGGTACGCCCACCCCAAGTACTACGAGGCCATCTTCGGCACTGACACCGAGAAGGAGATGGACTTCCTGCTCGCGGTGAACCGGGTCCACGGCACGGGAGGCTCGCTGCTGCTCGAGCCCGCCTGTGGCGCCGGGCGGTTGGTGGCGGAGGCCGCGCGGCGGGGGCTCCAGGTGGTGGGCTATGACATCTCCCAACCGATGCTCGAGCACGCCCGCAAGCGCCTCTCGCCCGCGCGGCGGCGGCAGATCCGCCTCTTCCAGTCCCGCATGGAGTCCTTCTCCGCGCCCGAGCTGGAGGGCCGGGTGGATCTGGCCTTCAACCTCGTCTCCACCTTCCGCTACCTGGACAGCGAGGCCGCGGCCCTGGCCCACCTGGAGAGCACGCGCCGCCTGCTCAAGCCCGAGGGCGTGTACGCGCTGGGCTTCCACCTCACCGACTACGCGCGCACCACCTTCGAGCGCGAGCGCTGGGTGGGGCGCGTGGGCAAGGACACCGTCATCTGCAATACCCGCGAGGGGCTCCCGGATCGCCGCCTCCGCCGCTCGCCCATGCGCAACCGGCTGCGCATCACCGGGCCGGGCAAGGATCTGCTGATCGAGACGGAGTGGTTCTTCCGCACCTATGATCTGCTCCAGGCCCGGCGCCTCTTCCGCGCCGCGGGCCTGCGCGTCCTGGCCACGTACGACTTCGACTACCGCTTGGACACGCCCGTCCGGCGAGGCAGCGCCCGGCTGGATCGCGTCTTCATCCTCCAGCCGGAGCCCGTCACTCAGGTGGGGTGATGTAGGCCGCATCGCCCGCTGGCAGGACCCTCGCTGGGGTACTTGCGTCCGTCTGGGACGCATCTGCGTCCAAACTGGACGCAGATGCGTCCGCTCTGGAAGCACGTGTGCCCGAAAGGCTCGCCAAGTATCTGATTTCCCGAAGAGCGGTGCGACTTCAGGGCTGGCACGCCGCAAGCATCAGAAAGAAGTGTGCCCCTCACCCGGGTGCATCGCAGTCTGGGGGGGATAAAGCGCGGAAGGAGGGGCCGCTCCTTCCGCGCTTTTCTATTTTCTCTCCGGACAGCTCTCCTGCGATGCCCCCTCCTGGCTCAGGGAGTGGGGTCGACCTTCAGGACGAACATGTCGTACCCCGGGCATGCGTTGGACAGGGGCCCCGACCCGAAGTCCACGGTGCCACGGAAGCTCCCTCCCAACAACGCGTTGCCCTGGGGGTCGAAGCCAGCCATCCCCCTGGAAGAAGCCGAAGGCAAACCGCTGGGAGGGTAGTACGTGTCCGCCAGATAGCCTCCATTGGCCCCGTACCAGGCAAGGAACGCAGCGGGCAGGGGAGAGGCCCGAGCGCCTCCTCCAAAGTCCTGACTCCCCTCGAACGATCCGGAGATCAGGACATTGCCCGCGGCATCGACATCCAGCGCCGTCGGCATCATGGCGCTGCCGCTGCCTGGCGTGCTCGGGATGTCTCGGAGGCTCCGTTCCCAGAGCACCTCACCGCTGGGTGTGAGCTTGGTCAGCGCGATCGAATTCACGGAGCCGAGGTGCCCCCCCGTCCACAGCAGCAGCAGGTTGCCCGCCCCATCGAGCTTCATCTGCGAGGGCGTTTCGCTGAACGAGGCCTTGCCGAACCGCACACTTCCGGAGGCCACACCGCTGCTGCCAGAGAGCTTCACGACGAAGACATCCGATCCACCCGTCGAGGGGATCAGGCGCACTCCATCCAGGCTGAGCTCCTTGGAGACGGGCACGGCCCAGAGCACGTTCCCAGCTCCGTCCACCGCGACCTTCAGGCTCAAGGCGTAGTCCCCCAGGCTCTTGCTCCACACGGGCTCACCTGTGCTCGCATTGAACCTGGCCACGTAGCCGAACTCGAACCACGGCTGCCCCGAGGAGTGCTCGGTGTCGCCGAGGCGCAAGATGCCAGAGAAGCGGCCCGTGACGATGACGCCGCCATCGTGATCCGCGGCGATCCCCGTCAGCCAGGCCTTGTCGTCGGAGCCTCCCACGAATGGCCGGGACCACTGCAGGTGCCCCGCCGCCGAGATCTTCTCCACCACGAGCTTGTGGATGACCCCCGAGGCGGAGGAGGTGGTGTACCGCCGTGCCACCAGGGTGTTGCCACTCGAGTCCACGGTGATGAGCTCCTGCCCGTCCCAGCCAAAGTCCGTGGGGATGGCCAGCTCCCATTCCGTGGCGCCGCTGCCATTCACCTTCGAGACCAGCGACATCATCGCGCCGGTCCCGGTCGCGAAGCTGCCCAGAGACAGCGCGTTTCCTTCTCCATCCACCACCATGCCCCGGGCGGATGGGCAGCGGGGGCCCGGCTGGCGCTGTAGCCATTGGGACACAGGCTGGCACTCGTTCGAGCCATCACAGTCGTCATCGCCCAGGGTCGCGCAGCTCTCCGTGCGCGGGAGCTGCTGGCCCTGACAGACGGCGTTGCCGAACAGATCGCACTTCACGGTGCCCCCGTGGCACATGCCAACACCTTGCGTCCCGGCAGGGCCGCCGTAGCAGGGCTGACCCTCCTGAATGGAGCAGGAGCAGTCCTCGTTGACGACGCCATCGCAGTCATCATCGAAGGGGCTGGTGCAGGTCTCGGGCGCGGGGAGCACCTCCCCCAGGCAGGCACTCCATTCCGTGCCGAGCACATTGCACTGCTGGCGGCCGGCCTGGCACGCACCCTGGCCCTGGGTACCGTCGGGTCCCGAGTAGGGACACTTCTGGTATGCGCCCGGCGTGCAGATGAGCCTCGGCGCTGCGAGCGTGACCTGGGAGCAGGAGCCGGTGCCGCAGACGGCCGCCTCCCCCATCGCCGTGACCGTCACGGTATCGGTGATGGGCTCGCCAGCGAGCCCCGCGAAGAGCTTGGCCGTGTTGCCGCGCTTGATCTCGACGCAGGCGCGGCCATCCGCCCCTGTGTACGCGGGCCGGCTGACCCCCGTGTAGCTGACGCCCTGGGCATTCACCTGCGCGTGGGGGATGGGCGCCCCGTCGCGGTTCACCACGCGGACATCCACGCAGCTCTTGTCCGTGTAGGGGGCATCGCAGTTCCACCAGGTGAAGTGGTGCACGGTGGCGACCCAGGCAAGCCTGCCCGGCTGGGTCTGCGAGGGCTGGATGGTGCCCGAGCCCTCCTCGCGCCAGTGGCCGGCATCCAGGTCGAGCCACCAGGCGGGCACGGAGTCTCCCTCCTGGAACTGGCCGGCCAGGGACTCTGGCAGGACGAACTCCAGGGTGGCCGAGGCGCCAGGCGCGAGCTGCACCGGGGCGCCGTTGCTCCACAGGCTCACCTCGGCCATGAAGAAGCTCTCGAGCGACACGGTGTCTCCGCTGGAGGAGGTGATGCCCTCCAGAGGCCCGGGCATGGTGGCGAGTTGGGTCGTGGGATCAATCGGGGCGATGGTGACCTGGACGGTGCCGGTGACGGGGCGGCCCAGCATGTCCACGACGGCGCTGGGAGGAATGGTGACGCGGACCTGCTCCGTCTGGATGACGCCGCCCTGCTCGGCCTGGAAGGGGATGGGGTCCGCCAGGCGGTGCAGCTTCACCTGCGCGCCCGCGTGAGCGCCTGCCTGCAGGTCGACCACCGCGGTGGCCGAGCTGAAGCCGAGCGCGTCGACCCGCGCGAGGAAGCGCCCGGCGGGCAGGTTCTCGAAGAGGATGTGCCCCGAGCCATCCGTAGGGAACACCGCGTCCTGAGAGGAGATGGCCGCCGTTGGAATCGGGGCTCCGGCGGTGTCGACGACCTGCAGGAGCAGGCTGGTTCCCTCGGGCTCGGTGGGAGACTCAGGGGTGGACAGCGCAGGGGTGTACAGCTCACTGGAGGCTTGATCGCCAGTGCTGAAGCCGCCCGTGACGAGGACCTGATCAGCTCCCAGGAGGGTCGCCGTGTGAAGATAGCGGTTCTCGGTCATGTCTCCCGCGGAGCGCCAGGAGCCGCTGGTCGCGTCATAGAGCTCGGCCGAGGTGAGGATGCCCGTGTACTCGTGGAAGCCCCCCGCCACCAGCACGTTCCCCGTGGGCAGGAGCGTCGCCGAATGGTGGCGGCGCGGTTTGGCCATGGGGGAGGCGGACGTCCAGGAGCCAGTGCCAGGGTCGAACACCTCCACCGAGGCGCTGCTCTCCCAGTCAGCGCTGCCTCCGCCCGCGACGAGCACCCTGCCGTCAGCCAACCGCGTAGCCGAGTGGTTGGCGCGGGGGACCGCCATGGCCGCCACCGGGCTCCACGTCCCCGTGGTTGGATCGTACACCTCGGCCGAGGCCTGGAGCGCTCCGCCGCCGTTGGTGCCCCCCGTGACCAGGACCTTTCCTTCGTTCAAGAGCGTGGCGGTGTGATGGCTGCGGGCGGTGGACGGGGGGGCCGTCGGCGTCCAGAGGCCACTCTGCGGGTCATAGATCTCCGGCTGGGCCAGCACGTTGCCGCCGTATTCGCTGTCTGCTCCCCCCACGACCAGGACCCGGCCGTCTGGCAGCAGGGTGGCGGAGTGGTGGAAGCGCGGTGTCGAGAGGTTGCCCGTGGCGGCCCACGTGTGGGTGGCCGGATTGAAGAGGGCCGCGGAGCGGCCGCTGTCCCACTCGGCACCGCCCGCGCCCGCGACGAGCACCTGGTCGTTCTTCAGGAGCGTCGCCGTGGCACTCCGGAAGGTGTTGGGAGCATCGGCGGTGGGGCTCCAGACGCCGGTGGCCGGCTCGTAGAGCTCCGTCGAGCGGGTGTAGCCCCCCGTCGCGAGCACCTTCCCGTCAGGCAGGAGGGTGGCGGTGTGCAGGAGCCGGGGCGCCGCCAGGAGCCCCGTTGCGCTCCAGGAGCCCTCGGCGCTGGACGCGGCCGGTTGTTGGTGGGAGCTGAGGGAGTGGGTCGCCTCAGGCGGCCCCTCCGTGCATCCTGCCGTGAGCGCAAGCAGGAGCGTGATCAGGCGCTGAAAGCGCCCAGCAGAGATGTGCGGCATGGTTTTCCTCACGTGAGCAGGTACGGCGGTTGGAAAGGAGGTGAGAGGTGGTCGGAGGGTGCAGAGCTCAGCGGGCTCGGCATCACCACGAGCGCTCGCGGCGAAGACCGGAACTGCTCCAGGTCGAAGCGGGCCTGATGCTTCGACAGGAAGTCCTGCAGCAGCGCGGTGATGCGCTGCATGTTGCTGGCGAAGAGCCGGGCCGTCTCCAGCATTCCCAAGTCCTGCTTCGCATCAGCAACCCGGATCAGCCCGGGATAGATCTGATCCTCCAGCGACAGGTGGACTCGAATGGCTTGAGCCAGACGTGAGAGCACCGCGCGCGTCTCGGCTTCCCCCCCGCACGCGAGCGCCGCGTCCATCCTTCCGATGAGCTGGACCAGCTCCTGGTGCTGCTGCTTGAAGGTGTCGATCAACAAGGTGTCGTCTCCGTGAAAGGGCTTCCAGGTGGTCCCTGATCTGGGGAGACAACGAGCGGGCGAGCTATGCAGCGGCTTTCGGGAAGAGACGGCAGGCAGGCCCGAAAGCACGCGCCCCCCACTCACCCGGAGGCAAGTGGGGGGCGAACGATGCACGCCGTGGAGGCCCAGCGGGCCACGACGTCACTGGAGGACGTTGGCGGTGCTGTATGACTGGCGGGTGGAACTCGCTACCACCTGCTGATGACGGAGTAGCTCACGGAGACACTGCCTACGAGGCCGCCCACGCCCGTGTTCGTGGCGATCCTGCCGCGAATGCCCGTCACGAACTCTCCGGGCTGCGCGTAATCCCAGAAGGGCGTGCCGCCAGTCCCGCCCGTGCTGGGGCCGGTATACGAGTATCCCCAGTCGAGCGAGCGGCACACGATGCCAATCGAGTCCAGGAGCGACGCGTACCTGCCGTAGATGGTTGAGATGGCGTAGCCAGGCGCGCAGTCCAGGTCGAACCACCCCCCCCCATCACCTCCACCGCCCCCGGCGTAATAGGTCGCGCCCAGCTGCCCGACGGCAATAGCCGGCGCACACTTGAGATTGAGCTGATCGATCGCGCTGCCGGAGCGCCCCCAGAGGCCGACGGCTACAGTGCCCGGAGCGCACATCGCGCTGTACCAGGGCCCATTGTGGGTACCGTACCAGGTGCCCCACCGCGTGTGAGTGGTCTCGCTGGCGAAGGCCGTGCCCTGCAGGGAGAGGAAGAGGAGTACCGCGGCCAGCTGCCAGCTACCTGACTTCATTGAGATGCTCATGACATGCTCCTTGCGTGTTGGATTGTTGCAGTGAGAGCCCAGCCCACCAGGATCGAGGTGGGTTCCGAGCTCTGAAGTCGCGTCCCAGAGGTGCGCGCTTTCACTGATGAAGAGACGCGGAGCATGCGAGCTATGCAGGAGTTTTTCGAAGGCTCCTGCGCGGGGCTTCAGCCCACCTCATGAAGCTGCTTACGCGTGAGGAGCAGCAGGGAGGCCGCGCAGGGGCTTGTCCTGGCCAATGACGATGAAGGGAGCCCAGGAGGAGGGGTGGGGATGGCGCTCGCGCAGTTGGAGCATG
>JAFGNZ010000028.1 GCA_016926755.1 Myxococcaceae bacterium
CTTCGGCTACTGCATCAACCCGTGGACACGCCCCCTGGGGACCAGCGGTGAGCTCCTGCAACGGGCGTTCGTGGCCGCGGTCGAGACGGGGGATGTGACGTACGCCTCCTCCTTCTGCAACCAGAAGGTGAGCTGGCGGCTGGCCAAGGGTGATCCACTGGATCAGGTCTACCGCGAATCAGAGCAGCTGCTCGAGTACGTGAAGAAGACCCGGTATGAGGTCTCGGAGAGGATCATTCTTGCCCAGCAGCAGCTCATCCGGGGCCTGCAGGGCCGCACTGCACGCTTCGGGTCCTTCGAAGGGGATGACTTCGATGAGAAGGAGCATGAGGCGTACTGGCACAGGTCTGGCGCCCTCATGGGGGTGTGCTGGCATCACATCCGGAGGCTCCAGGCCCACTTCATGGCGGGTGACTGGGAGCGAGCGCTGGGCGCGATGCAGGGGGCACGGGCGCACCTGGAGATGCTCGTGGCGGACCTGGAGACGGCTGAGTACTACCACTACGCCGCGCTGACGTTGGCCGCGTGCCATGAGAGCGATGGGCCCGCCCACCGGGAGGAGCACCTCTCGTTGCTGCTCGACTACGAGCAGCGCTTCCGCGAGTGGGCGCAAGGGTGTCCGGAGAACTTCCTCTGCCGGAGCGCGCTGGTGTCGGCGGAGGTGGCGCGCATCACCGGCAGGACGCTGGAGGCCGAAGAGCTCTACGAGCAGGCCATTCGCGCGGCCCGGGAGAGCGGTTTCATCCACCACGAGGGGCTCGCCTACGAGCTCGCCTCCCGCTTCCACCGCGGGCGCGGGCTCGAGCTCTTCGCCGACACCTACCTGCGAGAGGCCCGCGCCTGCTACGTGCGCTGGGGTGCCGAGGGCAAGGTGCGGCAGATCGACGCGCTCCACCCCCACCTGCGGCCACCGCAGCCGTTCACGCCCGGCGCCACCATCGCCGTCCAGGCCGAGCAGCTCGACGTGCTCTCGGTCGTCAAGGCCTCCCAGGGCATCTCGGAGGAGATGGTGCTTCCCCGACTGCAGGAGACGCTGCTGAAGCTGGTGTGCGAGCAGGCCGGTGCGCAGAAGGGTTGCCTGCTCTTGACCCAGGACAGTGGGCTCTACCTCCACGCGCAGGCCTCCACCGGGGTGAAGGGCTTGCAGGTGCACCTCTTCCGCCCCGCGCTGCCCCCCTCCTCGACGCAGCTGCCCGTCTCCCTCGTCCACTACGTCCACCGGACGCGAGAGAGCCTCCTGCTCGACGACGCCGCCAGCCAGGACATGTTCCGGGGGGACGAATACCTGGCGAGCCACCGGCCGAAGTCTGTGCTGTGCATGCCCATCCTCCGCCAGGGCCGGGTCGTCGGACTGCTCTATCTGGAGAACGCCCTGGCCACCGGCGCTTTCCCCCCGGACAGGCTGCTGGTGCTGGGGATGCTGGCCGCGCAAGCCGCCATCTCGCTGGAGAATGCGACGCTCTACTCCGAGCTCCAGGAGAGTCAGGGGCGGCTGCAGGCCGTCCTCGATAACACCCCCAACATCCTCTTCCTCAAGGACACGCAGGGACGCTACCTGCTCGCCAACCCGCAGTACGAGAAGCTCCTCCGCGTGCCGAGGCAGCAGATCATCGGCAGGGAGGACGGGGAGTTCTTCCCGGAGGAGGTGGCCGCGCGGCTGCGCGGGCACGACAGGGAAGTGCTGGAGGCGGGGGTGGCGCAGGAGCGCGAGGAGGAGTTGCCCCAAGAGGATGGCCCGCACACCTATCTGTTCACCCGGTTTCCCCTGCGGGACGCGGCGGGGACACCGTACGCCGTCTGCGGCGTCTTCACGGACATCACCGAGCGCAGGCAGGCGGAGAGGAACGAGCGCTTCCTGGCGGAGGCCAGCCGCAAGCTCGTCACCTCGCTGGAGTATGGGGACACGCTCCAGGCGGTGGCGGGCGTGGCGGTGCCCGAGCTCGCCGAGGCGGGCCTGCTCTTCGTGCTCGCGGAGGAGGACCGTCTCCTGCCGGCGGCAGTGGTGGTGCACTCTCCGGAGGGGAAGGCGAAGTGGCGGGTGACTGAACAGCCCTCCGGGCTGCGGGTGCCGCGGGCGTTGTACCAGGTGCTCCGCCAGGGGCGGCCGGACTTCGGCCCGGTGGACGGGTTGCCGCTGGGAGCGCTCCCCCCCGAGTGCGCGGCCATGCTCGAGGCGCTCTCCTCCCGATCAGCCCTCGGCGTGCCACTGCTGGCCCGCGGCCATGGGCTCGGCGTGCTGGTGCTGCTCTCGGCCCGCGGCCCCCAGGGCCCCAGGCTGCTGCCCCTGGCCGAGGAGCTCGGGCGCCGGGCGGCGCTGGCCCTGGACAACGCGCGCCTCTACGCCCAGGCCCAGGCGGCCATCCACCTGCGCGACGACTTCCTGTCCGTCGCCTCCCACGAGCTGCGCACGCCGCTGACGCCCCTCAAGCTGCAGCTGCAGCTCATGGAGCAGGCCCTGCGCAAGGAGCGGCCCACGGCGCCGCTCCACCGCATGGTGAAGGTGGGAATGCGTCAGGTGGAGCGGCTCGAGCAGCTCGTCAGCAACCTGCTGGACGTCTCGCAGATGACGGCAGGGCGTTTGAAGCTCCACACCGAGGTGGTGGATCTGTCCGAGGTGGTGGGAGACGTGGCGGCCCGCTTCGGCAGCCTCCTGGCGCACTCCGGCTGCCGGCTCGAGCTGGACATCCGGCGGGGCGTGACGGGGCTCTGGGATCGGGCGCGCCTGGATCAGGTGGTGGTGAACCTGCTGACCAACGCCATCAAGTTCGGCCAGGGCAACCCCATCGAGGTGGAGGTGGAGGCGGACCCACGGACGGCGAGGCTGCGCGTCCGGGACCATGGCATCGGCATCCCCCCGGAGCACCTGTCACGGATATTCGGTCGGTTCGAGCGGGCCGTCACGACGAGATCCTACGGGGGGCTGGGCCTGGGCCTGTACATCGCCAGCCAGATAGTGGACGCGCACGGGGGGGCCATCCGCGTGGCGAGCGAGGCCGGCGCCGGAGCGGCCTTCACCGTCGAGCTGCCCCGCAACCTGCCGGAGGGCTGAGCGCTGGGCCCTCCCGCGGCGCGCCTGGCCTCCTGGCCCTACCTTATCCAAGCCAGGCCAACACGGCGCGGACAGTCTCCTCGCGTCGCCGGGCGGACGCCGTGACGGCCTGGAGCGCGCCGCCTCCCATCCCCCGGGAGGCACGCTCGGGCGCGGTCCGGTA
>JAFGNZ010000184.1 GCA_016926755.1 Myxococcaceae bacterium
ACGTCGCGGTCGGACAGGAGCGGGTTGGCGCTGGCGGTCATGGCGCCAGTCTTCCAGCCTGGCGCTCGACCTGCACGCCCTTCCAGAAGGCCACGTGAGCGCGGGGGCGATGCTACGCGCCAGCGCCCACGCCCTGAGGCAGCGGTTCGGCCACGCGGGCCTTGCCCCACTTCACGCCCACCTGCGCCCGGTAGTCCGTGAAGAGCGAGCCGAGGATCGTGCTCACCCCCACCGCGATGTGGACGATGGCGGCCAGTGGCGAGCGGCGCACGTAGCCGAACACGAAGGGCGCGGCGATGGCGCTCAGGGCCCACGCGTAGTCGATGGCCTCATGCACCTCGATGGGGATGAGCTTGCGCAGGCTCAGCCGGTAGTCGGTGAGCAGGGAGACGCCCGCGACCGAGAGCCCCAGGGCGAGCCCCGCCGTGCACGCCGGGCGCGCCGCGCCGAGGCTCACGCCCGCCACCGTGAAGGCGTTGGCGTAGTCGAGCAGCGAGTGGATGTCCTGCGGGACGAAGCGCCGGATCGGCAGCACGCCGAACAGCGGCTTCGCGGGGATCCCCGCCTCCGGCTCTCGGGAGAGCGCGCGGCGCACGGTGCGCTGCACGGCGGGAGGAATCAGGGAGCGCTCATCGCGCGCGATCGGCAGATCAACCTCGGGCATGAACCACCTCCGTTTGAGTGCGGCAAAACTAGGGATGGCTCCTCCGCGAGGCGGTCTGGCAAGGTAGCCCGCCCGTCCACCCGGCGGGCCTGCCAGCCCCGGGCGCTCAGCTCTCCTCGTGGGGAGCCGCTCCCTGGGCGGGCGAGCAGGCACCGCGCGCGTCCGCGCCGCCAGCCAGACGCCCGGAACATCCCCATCCTCCAGGAACAGGGGCCGCCGCGGCCCCAACGGCTCTCGAATGCGAGGTCATGCCCATGTACATCGTCTGGTCCATGGTGATCGGTATCGTCCTCTTCCTGCTCCTCCTGCTGGTCACCGTGATCCTGGGCGCCGTGGCGCATAAGTCGGAGAAGGAAGCCCTGGTGCACCGCGAGCAGGAGCGGGCAGCCGGGCTGTCGGGAGACGTCACCGACGCGTCCCACCCGATCCCCGATCGCTATGTCGAGACCTGAGGCCTGGCGCGCGCGGCGTGCCGCTCAGCGCTTGCGCGGGCTGTAGTAGCGGCGCAGCCAGCGGCTCAGGCCATCCAGGCCCGGGAAGAGCACTCGCTCCGTCACGTTGGCCTGGTCCAGCTTGTCGCGCACCTCCCACTTGAGGGAGGCGGGGACGATCAGCCGGCGCACGCCCCGCTCCTGGCTCTCCAGGAACGTGTCCAGCCGCAGCAGCGGGCCGTTCATCACCGAGAAGAGCGCGAACTGGTTCACGATGCGCTCGTCCAGGGAGGGGGGCTCGAAGAAGAGCACGAAGGGGTGCTTCGTCAGCCGGTCGAACGCGCCGAGCTCCGCCGCCACCGCCGCGAGAATCTCCGCGGTGAAGACGTCCGCGCCCTCCTCATGGAGCTGGGCCTGGAGGGGCTGTGGGAGCAGCTTGTTCGTCTCGTGGTAGTCCACGCACCACACGGCCCCGTCCGCGTCGTACAGCTCCGGATCCTCCGTCATGAAGTGGAGCGCCACCTGGGGGCTGAAGGTCCAGTCCAGCAGCCGCGTGGGCAGCCCGTGGTGCTGCGCCAGCGCCAGCCAGTCCCAGAGCATCTCGCAGGGCTGGGAGCCCCCGCGCGCGTACTTGCGGAAGGCGCGCAGCAGATCCTTCTCGTGAGCGGCGAAGGCTCCCTCCCCGCGGTTGAGCGAGGTGGAGAGGTCATTCCGCACGTCGGGCATGCCCCGGAAGGCGAAGCTGGGGCGGAAGCGCCCGAGCGCTTCGTTCCAGGAGCCCGCGAAGAGCGCCTCTTGCAACTCGAGCCAGTTGCCGACGCGGTGTTCGTTCACACGGCCACCAATAGCCACCCACCCCCGGCGACCACCAACCCGGGAGGCCGGAGAGGCGTGGGCCACCGTGCACCACCCCACACGCGGCGTGGGCCGAGCGTGTGCCAGCGCACACGGCGCGGGGCTCAGGCCACCTGGCAGCAGCCCACGCCGGAGGGAGTCCGAGGGCAATGGTGGGTGAGGGCGTGCAGGATGCGCAGCAGCTCCTCGCGGGCGAAGGGCTTGCGCAGCAGGCACACGGCGCCCTCGAAGCTCGGCATCTCCAGGTAGATGCCCGTGGTCAACACCACCGGCAGCTCGGCGAGCTCGCTGCAGAAGAACCCCCCGTCTCCGGGCCGAGTTCCCGCTCCGCGTGCGCTGGGGAGGCCTGCCTGCTCGTGGCTCAACCTCCCTCTCGAGCCAGGAGAGGGAGGGAGGGCTCAGGGCCGGCCCGGGTCGGCCGGCTGGTTGAAGGCGTAGGAGTCCGCGCCGGGCGCCTTGTCCTGATTGAACAGGGGGCACTTGGCACAGGTGAAGCTGTCCCAGTCCTCGCGCACGGCCTCGTCCACACACCCGCCGTAGTGGCGGCAGTGGACGTTGCGGTGCTCTTCGATGCGGAACTGGTCTGCCCGCAGGGGCAGGCGGAACGCGGTGGGTCGCGGCTGAGCGCAGGGCATGGTTGGTAGACTCGTGTCTCGGTGGGTTCCCCTCGTTGCACACGGACCAACGGCTGGTGCGTCGCGTCATTCCCGAGAGGGTATGTCGCTCTCAACCGAGGAGCCTCGCGCATCCTTCCGCGCGGCCCTCGGGCGGCGCCGCCAGCCCTCGTGATGCGGGCGTCTCCAGCTCGCCCGACAAGCGACCGGACGGAGCGTTGAAACCTTCACCTGCCCCGCACTTTCCCGGAAGATGCGCCCGTGCTCACGCCCGTCCGACGCCCCCCGCCTGCTCCCTCCCGCCGCCTCGCGGTGCTCGCCCTGTGCGCGCTGTTCGCCGTGAGCGGCTGTACCGCCTTCGGCCGCGCCGTGAAGGAGGGGGACGAGCTCACCGCGCAGCACAAGTGGGCGGAGGCCGAGGCCGCCTACCTGCGCGCGCTCGCGGCGGACCCCGAGGCCTCCGAGGTGACGGTGAAGCTGCGCGCCATGCGCAAGAGCTGGAGCGAGGAGATCTTCCTGGAGGCCCAGAAGGTCCACGGCACGGGCGACCTGCCGGGCGCCCAGAAGCTGCTGCTGCGCGCCCTGGAGCTGGACGGGGAGAACGCGGAGGCGCGCGCGCTGCTGACGCAGACGCTGGACGCGCGCGTGGAGGCGGCGCGGAAGGCGCTGAAGGACGAGCGGCTGCAGGAGGCGCGCGCCGAGTTCGACGCGGTGCTCGCCGTGCAGCCGGATCACCCGGCGGCGCGCAAGGGCGTGGACGCGGTGCAGGTGGCGTGGGCCAGGCGCTGGTTCAAGACGGGGCAGCAGCTGGAGGAGGGCGGGCGGCTCGGCAACGCGCTGCTGGCGTACCTGCGCGCGGATCAGGAGCGGGTGGGCGCCACGGCGGCCCGCGAGCGCGCCGAGGCGGTGCGCCAGAAGCTGCGGGACGAGGTGGCCTTCCTGGTGGTGGCCTCGCCCGTGGAGGACAGGGCCCAGTCGCCGGACGTGGCGCAGCGGCTGGCGCCCGGGCGGCTGGCGGCGATGCTGCCCCAGGAGGTGCCCATCCTCGTGGTGACGGAGGCGCCCGCGTCCAAGGTGGGCGTGAAGCTGGAGCTGGCGCTGGAGCGGGTGATGCCCCTCAAGGCGGTGGAGCAGTCCCAGCGCACGCAGCGCTACCTGGCGGGCAACCGCTCCGTGCCCAACCCGCGCCGCAAGCAGTTCGAGGACAGGCTGCTCCAGGTGGAGCGCACGCTGGAGGAGGTGGAGCGCAAGCAGGCCACGGCGCTGCGGGACTACCTGCGGCGCCAGGCCGAGCTGAACACGGTGCGCCAGACGGCGGAGCGCTGCCGCGAGCGCGAGCGCAAGGCGTGCCTGGAGATCATCCAGCTGTGTGGCGAGGCGGCCAGCGCGCTGGAGCAGCCCGGGCGGGTGCCCGAGGAGTGCAACCCGCAGGCGTGCGCGACCCGGCAGTGCGGGCAGGAGGAGCAGCTGCTGGCGCAGAGCTCCGCCGTGGTGGTGCAGCTGGAGAAGCAGCTGGACGCGGCGCTGGAGCAGGCGGAGTCGCAGCGGCGAGAGGTGCAGCGCGGGCGGGACGCCGTCTTCCGAGAGCCCGTCACCGTGGAGGAGCCGATGTACTCGGACTTCGTCTACGACGTGGAGCTGCACCGGCTGACGGTGAAGGCCACCGTCACCTCGGTGCTGAGGGATCTGCTGGAGGCCGACGCCGCGCCGGCGCCGGTGACGCAGGACTATGACGTGGCGCACGAGGACTTCACCCACAAGGGGTATGACCGCTACGGCGTGCTGGCGGACCCGGTGCAGCTGCGCAACGAGCTGGAGCTGCGCGTGGAGGTGGGGGACAAGGCGATCGAGGACCTGTCCGAGCGCGTGATGGAGCGCTTCGACACGTACCGGCAGAAGCGGGTCGAGGACGCGCGGCGCGGCATGGTGCGGCCCGGCGCCGAGGACGTGGTGGAGACGGCGGTGAGGGTGCTGCTGCTCACCGCGGACAAGCCGCCGGCGGACATCCTCCTGCCCGTGGCCCAGGCGCGCGGCCTGCAGCGCCCCGAGGCCATCTTCGGAAAGTGAGCCCCTGGCGCGGCGGGCTTCCGCCAGGGCCGCCCGAGCGCTCGCGCTGATCCGGTTTCGCGGCTCTCCGACGCTCCGGCCCACCCGGCGGGTGAGGCGCGAAAAACGTTTCCTACCCGGGCATCCAACGTGCTAGGTAGGCCGTTGGAGGCCCTACCCATGAGCAAAGCTGGCTGGCCCGGCATGACCCACTTCGAGCGCTGTGTCGTCCTCCACGAGGACAAGCTGGAGATCGGACGCCGCTATCTCCAGGCCTTTGGGATCCCCAATGGCGTGGGCGCCATCATCGAGGACATGAATGAGGGCCGCCTGTCCTGGGAGAAGGCCCAGCAGGTGCTGAGCCACACCCACTACCTCTTCATCGAGCACATCGCCCGGCGCGTGGGCTTCACGCGCTTCAGCGACGTGTACAAGGACCCCGAGTTCGTCACCCTGCAGGTGGACAGCCTCGCCGGCAACCTCCAGCGCCATGGCCCCTTTCCCCAGGAGCGGCGCGTGCAGGCCCTGGAGTCGTTCGCCTGGAACTCCCTGCGCCAGTGGCACTTGGTGGCGCACGAGCTGGGAGGGCGCAACGTCTATGACATCACCCCCAGGCTCGCCGAGGCGCTGCGTCCGTCAGGGTCGAGTGAGCCGCCCTGGCGGGCCCCTCGGCTGCCCATGCCCTCGCTGCTGATGCTCGTGCCGCCGGAGGCGGAGCTCTCCCTCAAGCTCGAGGGCTTCCCCGCGCGGGAAGTCACGGAGATCTACGCCGTCGAGGCCCCGGCTCCCGGGCACCAGTGGGCCGTGTGGGTCCACGCTCCCATCCACGAGGCCCTCGCCGAGTCCGTGTACCTGGAGCTCCCGTTCTCCGAGGAGGGCACCTTCGAGGAGGGCCTCGCGCGCGCCCATGATCTGTTCCAGGAGGACTCCCCGGCCGTGGAGGGCTGGAGGGACTGCGTGCGCTGGTTCGCGGCCGCCATGCGCTACCTGGCGGAGGGCGGAGTCCACCAGGAGCGCTCGCTGCAGCCCGAGGAGCAGGAGCCGGGTCGGCGCGTCCTCCTCGGAGCCCCGGAGGCCCTCCACTGAAGAGCAGGCAGGCGGCCGAGCCAGCCGGGTGAGCCGGGTGGGCGCGCGCAATCGCGCCCCGGTGGTGCCGTAGAGCCAGATGGAGGGGCTCGAAGGAGGCCACCCACATGAACTTCAACTACCTGATCCACGAGAGCGACCTGAACTACGGCGCGATGTACTTCGTCATCGCCGCCTACCTGGCGCTCATGGCCGTGTTCGTCATCCCGTTCTGAGGCGCGTCGGCTCAGCGCGCCTTCGCCAGCGGCACCATCTCCTCGCGGCGCAGCAGCAGCAGGGCATTGTTCTTTGGGAGGATGCGTACCTGGAAGCGGCGCCGGTACTCATCCTCCGGCGTGAAGGCGCCCCGGTCGCTCACCAGCAGCAGCGCCGTGGGCACCACGTAGCGGGGCGAGTTGTTGCCGTAGTAGTGCACCACCACGTAGTAGGGGCCCGGTGCCGCCTTGCGCGCGTGGTACAGCTCCGGCCCCAGCCCGTCCGTGACGTCCCAGAAGAGCTTGCCCCCGAGCGTCGTCTCCTTGTGCGAGTAGAAGCAGCGCTCGCCGTCCGGCTCGATGACCCAGAGATCAATGTCCGTGCCGTCCGAGTTCCAGTGCGTCGTGAGCTGGTAGTCGATCGGCCGGAAGTCCATGGCCGTCTCCAGCTGCTTGTGCTTCGCCAGCTCATCCCGCCGGGCGCGCAGCAGGCCCGCGATGGCCTCCGCGCGGGGGTGGCGTGCCAGCGCCGCGAGCATCCGCGCGTAGTGGTACGCCGCCGTCGTCTTCACCTCGAAGGCGCGCCGCGCCCACGTGCGCGCCAGGATGATCTCGTAGTTGCGCGCCGCCTCCGAGTGGCGGCCCGCCGCGTCCAGCGCCAGCGCCTCCTCGAGGAACGCCTGGGCCTCGAAGGGCCTGTTCAGCCGCACGTGCTCGAAGAGCTCCGCCGCCGCCGGGTACTGCCCCAGCGCCAGCATGCCGTAGCCCACCAGCCGTAGCGCCTCCGCATCCTTCGGGCGCAGCTCGACCGGCGAGGAGAGCGCTCGCACCGCGCCCCAGGTGTCCCCGGAGAAGGCGCGCTTGCGAGCGATGGCCTCGTACACCAGCACGTCATCCCGGTTCTCGCGCCGCGCCTTGCGGTAGTGCAGCTCCGCCTGGAGCCGCTCCTCCCCGCCGGCGTAGGGCTCATCCTTCAGCGGCTGGCGCCGCAGCAGGGCGCCGAGCTGCCCGCGCAGCTCCCCGAGCCGCCGCACCACCTGCCGGCCCGAGTCCGGCACCTCGTCCAGGGCGATGCCCAGCAGCTTGTCGCGCCGCTGATCCTCCTCCTTGCGGCGCAGCCCCTCCAGATCCTCGAGGTCCACCTGCTCGTTGCGCACCGAGTAGCGCGTGTAGTCTCCCTCGGACTCCAGCACGAGCATGGAGGCGCGCGCGTTGGCCAGCCGGTAGTGCTGGCTCAGCGCCACCACCATCCGGTCCAGCCGCTCGTCATCCAGGGACACCAGCCGAGACACGAAGAGCTCCGCCCAGGCTCGCGGCGCGAAGGGGCTGTCCTCGTCGCTCGGCAGCGGCACGCGCAGCACGCGCTCCTCCTCGCCCGCGCGCGTCACCACCTCCAGCTGCGCCGCGCCGTCCCCTGGCAGGCGCCCCGCCACCTGCAGCTCCTGCCCCGGGAAGACGAGGCGCGGCCGGCCCGCCACCACCAGATCCTTCACCTCCGCGCCCTTCACCTCCACGCGCGCCAGCACCACCGAGGCCGCCCGGTGCGCCCGGGCCGCCGCCTCCACCTCCGAGCCGGACAGCACGTTCACCACCCGGCCGTCGCTCGCGCGCGCCAGGGCGTCGAACAGCTCCTGGTTCACCGCCGTCTCGCCAAAGCGGTAGCTCAGCCAGCGCAGCGTCTCCACGCTCGGGTGGTTGGCCACCAGCGCCTCCACCCGCCCCTGGCCCCATGTGGCGTTGCCATCCGAGAGCAGGAACGCCGTCACCCGCTCGCCCGGCTGGGCTGGCTTGAGCCACTCGCGCCCGGCCCGGTCCAGCTCCTCCAGCACCCCGTCCACGTGCGAGGCCCCCTCGAGGAAGACGCTCTCCAGCTCCGAGAACGTCTCCTGGCGGCGCGCGGCGTCATTGGTCCGCCAGCCCGGGCCGTGGAGCCAGCGCGGGCGCACGTCGAACAGCAGCACCGCGTACTCCTTCAGCGTCGGGTCCTTCTCCAGCAGCGCGCGCAGCGTGGCGGCCTGGAGCGCCCACGCGTTGCCGTCCTCCACCGACAGCGAGGTGTCCACCACCAGCACCGCCCGCCCCGTGGGAGGGCCCTCCGCTCCGGAGGTCAGCCGCGCCGGCAGCCGCACGCGCGCGTGGAAGGCCTGGCCCGGCAGCCCCGCCGCGTCCTTGCCCACCAGCACGTCCGCGTCCGCGCTCCGGGGCGTGAGCGCCACCGCCAGCGCTCCATCCCCCTGGAGCTTGGGGAAGTCGTAGGCCTGCCACGCCCCCAGCACGCGCGGCTTGCCCGCCAGTGTCGGCTGCACCGTCACCTCTCCCGCGTGGCGAGGATCCACGTGCACGCGCGCGGACACCTGCAGCCCCTGGCCCGCTCCCGGTGGCAGCGGCCACGTGTAGCGCAGGCGCTGGCCGTCGAAGAGCAGCGTCTGCTCGTAGGCGATCACCACGCGCTTGAGGGATTTGGGCGGCAGCGGGAACACGCGCGCGCTGAAGGTCGCGGCCCCCGCCCACTCGAGCAGCGCGGGATCCACGTTGCGCCGCACCACCTCCTCGTACACCTCCCGGGCGCGCTTCTGCTCGACGATGCGGGCCTCCAGGCGCTCGCCCCAGGAGCGCTTCGCCCCAGGAGGGCTCGGCGGCGCCGCGGCCCCCAGCTCCTCCACCTTCCCCGAGCCCTCTCCCAGCGGTGGCAGCAGCTCCGAGGACTGGAAGAGCGAGGGAGTGTCCACCGCCACCGCGCCCGAGTAGAGCGCGAAGCCGGCCACCGTCGCCCCGCCGGGCAGCGGGTAGTAGAAGGTCCCTTCCAGGGTGCGCCCCGTGTCGTTCTCGAACAGGTGGTCCACCACCGTGCGGGCCCGGGAGCCCTGGATGTACGTCACCACGCGCACGGCGCGCGCCTTGAGCGGCTGGTAGCGGCCGGACTCGTCCGTGATGAGCACCTTGGCCGCTCGGGGCGCCGCCTCCACCTTGGGCAGCACGGGTGTGGGGGCCTTGTCCGGCTCACCGCCCTTGGGCTTCGGTTTGGCCGCGGTCTCCGCTGGCGAGGGGGGCTCCATCGTGGGCTCGGCCAATGCCATCCTGGCGGACTCCTCGGGAGCAGCCATCTCCCGCAATGCCGCCCTCGGCCGCGGAGGGGGAGGGGGAGGGGGAGGGGCCCCGCTGGCTCCGGGCGGCGCGTTCTCGACCTCTCCCCCGAGCACTCCTCCGACGACTCCTCCGACCACGCCTCCCTCCACGCCGCTTTCGACGCCGTCCTCCTCTCCTTCTCCTTGGGGCTCCTCCTCGGGGGCCCCCCGGCCGGCGCGCTCGAGCTCGGCGACTTGTGCCTCGGTGAGCACCTGGGGATCGGCCACGGAGTCCCGTAGCTCCGCGAGGTCCACCTCACCCGTGTCCGCCTGGCCTGGCGCCGCGGAGGGGGCCGTCAGTCCCGCCTTCTTGAAGCGCTCGACCTCCTCCCGGGCGACGGAAGGGGGAGCCGGTGGGGGCGGTGGGGAGCCGCCAGGGGTGCTGCGAGAGCAGCCCGAGAGGAGGAGCCACAGCGACAGCAGGGTGGTGGAGGCGCGGGTCAGGTGCATGCCCGGAGGACGTTAGCCCATCGCGCGTCGCTCGCGCGCGAGGGCCTGTCCCCGAGGCTCCGGCTCAGTCCAGGCTCGCGCTCACGTCGGGGTGCCGCGTCCGCAGCAGCTCCAGGTGGCGGCGTCGGGCGTCGGCGACGGCCAGGTTCCAGGCGCCCGCGAGCAGGCCCAGCAGCAGGCATCCCCCCCAGAGGACGGAGCTGCCATGGTGGCCCAGCACCCAGCCGCCGACCGCGGGCGCGAGGCAGAAGGCGAGCCCCCAGGCCATGGAGAAGGCGCCCTGGTAGCTGCCGCGCAGCTCGGGAGGGGCCAGGTCCGCCACCACGGCGAAAGAGACCGTCGCCCCGAGGATCTCCCCCAGCGTCCACACCCCCACCGCGAGCATGGCCAGCGGCACCGTGAAGGACAGCGCGTGCAGCCCGAAGCCCAGGCCGGCGAGCACCGCGGCGAGCGCGAGCACGGAGGAGCGGCGCCATGGGGCGACCATACGGGCGATGAAGGGCTGCGCCAGCACGATGAGCGCGCCGTTGACGAACATCACCGCGCCGAACTCCGCCGTCCCCATCCCCCGCGAGCGCAGGTCCAGGGCGAGCGCCACGTGGTGCTGCAAGAAGACGAACGCCACCAGGAAGGTGGGCAGCCAGAAGGCGAGGAAGGTCCGATCCAGGAAGGGCGCGGGCGAGGGCAGCAGCGAGCGCGAGGAGGAGCGCCGCGTGAGCGTCTCCGGGACCTTGAACCAGACGAAGCAGCCGTAGAGGAAGGTGGTGAGGGCATCCAGCACGAAGAGGGTGAGGAAGCCGCCGCGCGCCACCAGGCCGCCCAGGGGCAGGGCGATGGCGAAGCCCACGTTCACCACCCAGTAGAGCAGGCCGAAGGCGCGCGTGCGATCCTCGGGCGGCACCACGTCCGAGATGGCCGCGGAGACGACGGGCCGGTACATGTCTCCGAGGAGGCCGAGCGTGAAGGCGGCCACCCGGATCCACATCGGCTCCTGGGAGAAGCCCAGGAACAGCATCGCCGCCGCGCCGAGCCACAGCCCCAGGGACAGCGCGACGCGACGCCCCAGCCGGTCCGCCAGCGTTCCGCCCAGCGGCCCGGAGAGCACCGAGCCCGCGCCGTACAGCGAGCCGACGAGGCCGGCCTGCGCCATGGTGAAGCCCCGCGCGCTCGTCAGGTAGAGCGCCATGAAGGGCACCACGAAGGTGCCCAGCCGGTTCACCAGCGTCCCCGTCCACAGGATCCAGAAGACCGTGGGCAGCCCGCCGACGGTGAGGCGCACCTGCTCCACGAGTCGGGAGCGGAGGGTCGTGAGGGAGAGGGAGGCCATGCCGGGGCGCAGCATGCGTCAGCGGGCGACGGCCTCCAAGGGGCTCGGGGATTTCTCGGAGGTTCATGCTGGCGGTTCACCGCGAGTTGCAGCACAACGCGCGTGTGCGTGCCGTCCTCCACTTCCTGGCTGAGCTCGTCCAGCGCGAGCGCTCGCTCATCTCTGGTGGGGGGCTGCTCGCGCCCGTGCCGGAGCCCACCGCGCCACCCCGGTCCTCGGGCGTATCCCGCAAGCCGAAGGCTCGGAGCGCATGATCCCGGTCATCGGCCTGCTGGGGGTGTGCCTGGTGCTCGGCGTGCTCGCCCGAGGCAGCGGACGGTTCCCGCCGCAGACGCCCCTGGTGCTCAACTCCTTCGTCCTCGCCGTGGCCCTGCCGCCGCTGGTGCTGCGAGTGGTGCACCGGCTGGAGTTCCGCCCGGAGCTGCTGGCCGCTGCCGCGTCTCCGTGGATCATCTTCCTGGCGGCGGTGGCCTTCTTCCGCCTGCTCGGCCCGCGCCTCGGGCTGGGGAGGGTCTCGGTGGCCGCGCTCGTGCTCACCGGTGGGCTGAGCAACACCGCCTTCGTCGGTCTCCCCATGGCCGAGGCGCTGCTTGGCCGCGAGGGGCTCGCCGTGGCCGTGGTGGTGGACCAGCTCGGCGCGTTCCTCGTGCTCGCCACGCTGGCGACCCTCTTCGCCGCGCGGGCCTCCGCTGGAGACGCGAGCCCGCGGCCGGTGATGCTCCTGCGCAAGGTGGCGCTGTTTCCGCCCTTCGTGGCGCTCGTCCTCGCGCTGGCGCTGCGTCCGTGGGCCTTCCCGGGCTGGCTGGACACGGTGCTGGAGCGGCTGGGCTCGACGCTCACCCCGCTCGCGCTCTTCTCGGTGGGCTTCCAGCTCAAGCTCGGCGGGCTCCGCGCGCGGGCGGGGGCGCTGACCCTGGGGCTCGGCTTCAAGCTGGTGCTGGCGCCGGCCCTCGTGGTGCTCGGGTTGTGGGCGCTGCCGGTGGCGCCCATCGTCCTCGAGGCCACGGTGCTCCAGAACGCCATGGCCCCCATGGTCAGCGGCGCCATCCTCGCCTCCGAGCACGAGCTGGACCCGGAGCTGGCCGCGCTCATGGTGGGCTTCGGCATCCCCCTGAGCTTCCTCACCGTGCCCCTGTGGGTGTGGTGGGTGTGACGAGTGGGGGCTATATGTCCCCGCCCATGAGAGCCACTCCCAAGTGGGAGCACGCCACGACTCTCGCACAACCAGCCCGTGGCGCCAGGGGTTCAGCGAAGCAGCGGCGGCACGGGCACTCCAGGGGTACTAAGCGTTGGCCGTGGTGGCGTAGGACAGCTCCAGGCCATTGCCCTTCACCCGCATGCGCGGGCGCGACAGCCAGTGGCACTTCGGGCAGTAGCTGTGCGCTCCGGCGGGAGTCGCGCGGATCGTCACGGCCCCACCGCACAGGAGGCAGCCATCGGCGAGGGTAAACTCGGCGAAGCGCTCGCCGTTGATCTCAGGGATTGCATTCATGTCTTTGAGGTAACGCAGAATCCGGGCACCACAAGTGCGGGGTTTGATACGGCCGCTCATCCGAGAGCAGCCAGCCAGGCAAGCCACCCTGAATTCCTTACGGAGCTTCTCCTAACGCTCACCCGCTCACGCTGCAATCCCGCGAAATGTCAGGTGGGGACTGGCACGCCTCTTTCAAGAAGCGCCCGTGGAGGGGGATGGGCGCATGGTGGATATCGAGCAGGTGGTGCTCCTCCGCGATCGACGTGGCTGGAGCGTGAAGGTGGTCCTGAGACAGGGGAACGCGCGGCGCTATCGCTATCGCAGCGAGGCCCAGGCGCGCTACTTCGCGGCCGTGTTCGCGCTGGGGCCCCGGGTGCTGCCGCCGGCTGCTCGCTCGGAGGCCCGGAAGCGGAAGGGGGCGAAGGCGGCCACACTCCCGGTGGAGGGCTGAGCGGCCAGCACCCCCCAGGCCTGTCGGCGGCTGCTTTCCGCTACCCATGCGGGCAGGTTTCGGAGAGGCTGCGGCCGTTCGCAGGAGCTGACCATGAGCGATCCATCCAAGCCCTTCATCCTCCCCCCCCAGCGAGAGCAGATCACCTCCGAGCCGGACCCCGGCGGCCGCTGGTCCGACAAGTTCCCGGACATGATCGGCTACAAGAGCCAGGGCGGCGGCAAGGTGCCCGCGGATTTCCAGTGGACCACCAACCCCAAGCAGTGGCAGGAGGAGCTGACGCCGAAGACGCTCGCCAGCCGCTACCAGCAGCTGCGCGTGCTGCCCGCGACGCGGACCACTCCCGCGCTGCCCGAGGGCACCCAGAAGGAGTAGGCCCGCCTGGGGCGCGGCCTCAGTGGAACGGCAGCGCCGCGAGCCGCTCCCGGAACATCTCCAGCGTCTCTCGCAGCTGCGCCTCTTCGAGCCCCTCGCCCGGCGCCCGGCGGTTCTTGCGCAGGAACGTGTCGAAGGCGGCCGAGCGCCCGTAGAGCTCGCTCGCCCGATCCAGCGCCTCGAGCAGCACCCGCTCGGCTCCGGGGGAGCCCAGGTACAGGTGCATCGAGGCCTGCTCCAGCCGCGCACCGCACGCGGCCCACACCGTGCGGTCATGCACCGTGAGCACCTGGTGGGTGAGCTCCTCGGCCACGCGCTCCAGCGTCGCGAGGAAGGGCTGCAGCTGACGCGGCAGCTCCTCTCCTTCCAGGCGAGGCTGGCTGGCCAGCTCCCGGAGCCGCTCGCGCAGCTCCACCAGCTCCTGCTTGTCACGCATGCGCAACGTGAGCGAGGCCGACATCGTCGCGAAGGCCCCCAGGCTCTCCTCCAACTGGCGCGCCAGCGCGGGCAGCCCCTCGGGGCCCGTGCGCGCCACCCGCTCGAGCTTTCCCTGCAGCGAGCGGCGCAGATCCACCGCCGCGCCGCGCAGCGCCACCGCCGCGGCCTCCTGCTGCCCATGGCCGGGCACCACCTCCTCGCGGCTCACGTCCCCGAAGGCCGTCGCCGTCAGGTACACCAGGTCGCCAATCCGCGAGCGGAAGTCCAGGCGGAAGGCCTGCAGCTCGGTCATCAGCGCCCAGCGATCCGTCACCACCTCGGGGCGACGCACCCGCTCGCCCAGCTCCGCCACGCGCCGCGCCAGCCGCTCAGCGCTCGTCTGGAGGACGACCTCCACCTCTTGCCCCAGCCGCTCGTCCGCGCTGGCCGGTGGCGGCCGCCAGCCGCTGTCCTTGCCCGCCGCCCGCTCCGGCGCTGGGAACTGCTGGCGGATGACCGAGATGAGGTGGTTGACGTCCACCACCGTGTCCCGCAGGGCTGGCGCCATCGTCTCCCACAGCGAGAGGTCAGCCCCGTCCGGCTCGACCGTGGTGGGCTCGTACTTGATGATGTTCAGGTGGCTCAGTCGCTCGACGGCCACCGCCGCTGCTCGGCAGACATGCTCCAGTCGCTCGGCGAGGTGTCGGTCCGTCAGCCCGTCGAGCAGCGCCTGGAGGCGCGGGGGAAGGGTATCTTGAGGCATCCTGGGCTTCACAAAGAGCGGTGGGGGATTGTTACCCACGGTGCCGTGGGTTCGGGTGGCACGCTAGCGCAACTCCACCAAAACCCCTCGATTCGCGTGTGCGACGGGGCTAGAGACGGGGCGCCTTCCGCCCCTGGAAATCCGCATGCGCCTGCGCTTCACCGCCCTCCTCCCATCACCGCTCCCGCCGCTCCTCCGGGCGAGGCGCCGCTGCTCGTGGGCCTGCGGTTGGATCTCGGTGCCAAGGGCCAGGGGCGGCTGGCCATCACGGGCCGGGACGCGGTGCGCGTGGCGCTGAACCTGGAGGGCCTCTCCCCGAAGGACGTGGGCGTGGTGGACTCCGCGGCGAAGAAGGGGCTCAGCGAGTACGACGCGCACCAGGCGGGGGTGCGCCAGCGCGTCGCCACCGGCTTGGCCGAGCTGCAGCGCGCCATCACCTGAGCAACGACCTGGAGTAGGCGGGCAAGCACGCCGCCCCCGACCCGGCATAGAGTGGGCCGGGGAGGAAGACATGAAAGTCCGGTCCCGTCGCTGGCTCCTCGCCGGCGGCTTCGGAGGCGTGCTCGCCGGTGTAGCGCTGGCCATCATCACCTCGCAGGTGTGCCTGTCCGCGTGGATCTTCCAGGGCGTGCGTGTGCCGCAGTGTCCGGAGGGGCGCTTCCGACAGACGGCGAGCCTGCGGGTGCATGGGCTGGCGCGCGAGCGCACCGGCACCGTCTACGTCTGGGCCCTGGCCCACGGCGCGGGGCGGCTCCGAGGCGAGGAGCTGCGGGCGCAGGTCCGGCGGGTGGAGGCCCAGCTCGTGCTGCTGGACGGCGCGGGCCAGGAGACGCCGCTGAAGCCGGAGAAGGGCTGGGAGCGCGAGGAGGATGGCGGCCTCTCCGCGGAGGTGAAGCTGCCCGCGCTGCCGGACGGGGACTACACGCTGCGCGCCCGGGTCATCACTCCGCTGGGCACCGACTCGGTGGACGCCGCGCTTCCCCTCTACGCGCCGGCGCGCATCCATGTGCTCACCGACCGGCCCCTCTATGAGCCGGGCCACCGGGTGCAGTTCCGCGCCGTGGCGCTGCGCGCCAGGGATCTGGGTCCCCTCGACGGGCGCCCGGGAACCTGGAGCGTGGTGGATCCCAACGGCGAGGTGGTGCTGGAGGAGCGCGCCCCGGCGGGCCCCTGGGGCGTGGTGTTCGGCGCCTTCCCCCTGGATCGCGGCGCGCCCACGGGTGGGTGGCGGGTGCGCTGGGCGAGCGGCGCCGCCAGCGGTGAGGCTTCCTTCCAGGTGGAGCCCTTCACCCTGCCGCGCTTCCGCGTGGAGGCCTCCAGCCCGCGGCCCTTCTGGCGCGCGGGGGAGACGCCCGCCGTGGAGGGCCAGGTGCTCTACAGCTCCGGCGCGCCGGTGGCCGCGGCGGAGGTGTCCTTCTCGTGGGATCACTCCGGCGAGTGGCCCCCTCCCTCGGAGTGGTTCGCTGGCGCGCTGCCCGCCAAGGTGCGGACGGACGCGGCGGGGCGCTTCCGTGTGAGCCTGCCGCGCGTCCCCGAGGATCTTCGCGGCCAGGCCACGCTCCTCGCCGAGCTGACGGCCGTGGATCCCGCGGGAGATGCCGTCCGCGGCGGCGTCTCCCTGCTGCTCTCCGAGGATGCCGTCGCCGTCTCCGCCGTGACGGAGCTGGAGGGCGGCCTGGTGGAGAACTACAGCAATCGCGTGTACCTGCGCGCCACCACCGCCGATGGGCAGGTGCTCCCAGGCGCCGAGGTGACGGTGAAGCGCGCATGGGATCCGAAGGATCCGGGCGTGCGCACGGTGGCGGACGAGGATGGCGTGGCGGCCCTGCAGCTCGATCCCGGCGTCCCCGTCAACGTCGTCGTCCCCGCCATGCCAGTGCGCCGCGAGCCGCTCCCGGATCCCGTGGAGCTCGGCGGCTCGGCGGATCTGCTCACCGCGGAGGAGGAGACCTCGCTGCAGGACCAGGTGGCCCTGGAGCGGTGGCCGCCGGCCTTCTATCCCTGCGCGCGCTTCGTCTCGTCCGACACCGGGAGCGCCCAGGTGGAGCTCTCCGTGCGGGTGAGCGCCAGCGGGGCGGTGGTCGATGTGATTGGCCAGTCGGCGCCCGCGCGGCTCTCGGCCTGCTTCGCCGAGGTGGCTCGCGCCCGGACGCTGCCCGCGGGCCGCGAGCGCATGCTGCACCTGAGCTTTCAAGTCGTCGATCCCCAGCTCCCGAACCTGGAGGTCGAGGTGAGCGCCGCGACGGGGGAGGGCCAGCGGGTCGCCGAGGTGTTGAGCGAGGCGGCGCTCGACGCGCGCACCTGCCTGCCTCCGAAGCTCTCGGAGCACTCCGCGCTGCCCTCCCTCCTCCGCTGGCGGACTCGGAAGGGCCGGACGGACATCGATGCAGGCTGGGTGCCCGCACCGAAGGAGGAGGGCGTCACCATGCTCTCCGCCGCGGTGCTCCCTTGCATCCAGGCGCGCTTCGCGCGCTTGTCGCTGTCGCGCCCGGGCCAGAAGGAGGCGACCTCCGACGAGGAGATGGAGGAGCCCCAGGAGGCCGAGGAGGCGATGGGGATCGCGCGCCTGACCGCGTTCCCCTCGGCCGGTGATGAGGAGGAGGCTCGAGCCCAGGACACCACGCGGCTCGGCTATGAGCTGCGGGTGAGCGCGCGGGTGGAAGGGGAGGAGCTCGGCTCGACGAAGCTCTTCCTGCCGCCCACGCAGCTGCCCTCCCAGCGGCTGCGCGCCTCCCCGGTGCTGGCCCGCGCCGGGGAGGCGGTGCGCGTGGAGCTGCTGCGCGGCCCCGGCTTCAGCGGCTCCCTTCCGGAGCTCCTCGTGATGGAGGCCGGCGCGACCCGGCTGGAGGCCAAGGTGGAGCTGCGCGAGCGCGTGGCGAACTTCCGCCTGCCCGCCGACTTCGAGGGCTGGGCCCAGGTGCGGTGGGGGGAGGCGCTCGCCCGCGTCTACGTGGCGCCGCGCGCGCAGCTCGCCGTGGGGCTGGTGCCGGAGAAGCCCGCCTACGCGCCCGGAGAGCTGGCTCGCCTGCGGGTGCAGACCCACGTGGATGGGAAGGAGGGCCCCGCCGCCGTGGGCCTCTTCGGCGTGGACGAGGGGCTGGCGCAGCTCGCGCCCCTCCCCGGTCCCGCGGCGCTCGGGAGCCTGCGCCCCGCGCCTACCCTGATCAGCCCCGCCTTCGGGGTGCTGGACGGACAGGCGCTCGCCATGGGCCGCATCCGCGGCGCGAATGCCGCGGCGGCCACCCTGCTGCGCGTCCGCGAGGTGCCGAGCGTCGAGGACGCGGAGCCCTCGCAGGCCTTCACCGTCCAGGGGGCCTTCGAGCCGGACGTGGAGCTGACGGAGCCCTTCTACCGGGTGCTCGGTGAGCTGACGGCGCAGGTGCGCGCCTGGGAGGAGAAGGCCCCCGTGGGGGAGACGCTGAGCCCCGCCGGCATGGCGAAGCTGTGGGAGCAGGCGCTGGTGGCCTGTGAGAAGCGCGGAGAGCCCGTGACGGACGCGTACGGGCGCCGCCTGAAGCTGTCGCGGCTGCCGTCGGAGCTGCTCGCCCTCACCGATCCCCGGGTGGTGGTGGTGGGCGGGACGCGGCTCTCCGAGGACGTCGAGAACTGGGGCGCTTGGGTCGCCCAGGAGGCGCCATGAAGCGCGCGCTGCTCATTGTCGCGGTCCTGTTCGTGGGCTTCTTCCTGGGCGCAACCCTGGGCAACGTCCGCCGGCTGTTCGGCTCGTCCGCCTCCGCGCTGGCAGGCGACGCGACGTTCGCGCCGCAGATGGCGTACGCGCCAGCGCCTTCGGCACCCGCGCCGGCTGAGTTCGCCGACGAGGAGCTCGAAGGCGGGTTCGCCATGGAGGACAGGCCGAGGGGCGCGCTGGAGATGAGGCGCAAGGAGGTCAAGGCCATCAAGAGCTTCGGCGCCGAACCCCCGAAGCCTGCCAGCAAGGAGGACGCGGAGGGGAAAGCGCAGGCCGAGGCGGCCCCGAGCCGCGCCTGGTTCCCGAAGACGTTCCTCTTCGAGCCGCTGGTGGAGACGGACGCGGCGGGGCAGGCGGTGGTGCCGGTGAAGGTCCCGGACCGGTTGACGCGGTGGCGGGTGCTGGCGCTGGCGCACTCACGCTCGGGCGCGCAGGCGGGCGCCGTGACGAGCTTCGCGGGCACGCTGCCCATCTACGTGGATCCCGTGGTGCCGGCCTTCCTCCGCGCGGGAGACACCGTGCGGCTGCCCGTGCAGGTGGTGAACACCACCAGCGCCGCGGTGGAGCAGCCGCTGAAGCTGACGGCCGACGGCGTGGTGGTGGAGGGCAGCGACACGCGCACCGTGCGGGTGCCCGCCCAGGGCAGCGTGGTGGAGTACGTGATGGTGAAGGCCACCCAGCCGGGCCCCGTCTCCCTGCGGGCCTCGCTCGGAACCACGGACGCGGTGGTGCGCGGCTTCAAGGTGGTGCCCACCGGACGTCCGGTGAGCCAGCTGCGCGGGGGCTCGTTGGCGGCGCCGCGCACGCTCACGCTGGAGGGGCCCGCGGAGGCGGAGGAGGGCAGCGAGCGGGTGCGGCTGCAGGTGTACCCCGGCGCCCTGGGCGTGCTGCGCGCGGAGCTGTCCTCGGCGGCCGAGCGCGGGGGGCTGGCGGAGGACGCGTACGCGCTGCTGCTGGCGGGGCGCGCGCCCACGCTGCTGAAGACGTTGGGCGAGGCGGCGGACGCCGAGACGCTCAAGTCCATGTCCTCCCTCTCCGGCCAGCGCGTGCTGCGTGCGGGCCGGGCGCCGGACGTGCCCACCGCGGCGCTGCTGGCGCAGGCGGCGCTCAGCCACCCGGACAACCCGGTGCTGACCCGGCTGGGAGAGCGCCTGGCCGCGCAGGTGGCCACCGCCCAGCGCCCGGATGGGACCTGCCAGGGGGCGGATGGGTGGGCGCTGCAGCGGCTGCTCGTGGCCACCGCCGACTGCGCCCAGGCCGTGCGCGCCGGCTCCGCGCTGTCCACGGCCGGCAAGCAGCGGGCGGCGGCCTTCACCGCGCGAGCGACCGGCGCCTTCGAGCGCAACCTCTCGCGGGTGCAGGACGGCTACACCGCGGCGGCGATCCTCGCCAGCGGGGGGGTGACGGGCTCCCTCCAGGACACGCTGCGCGAGCAGGTGCGCGGGGCGCTGAAGGCGCGCGCGGACGGCGCGGTGTACCTGCCCGTGGAGCCCGGCGTGGTGCGCGCGGACGGCGCGGCGCCCGGTGAGGCGGAGGCCACGGCGCTGGCGGTGCTCGCGCTCGCTGGGGACGCGAAGGCGCCGCTGGCGGATCTCGGCGCGGCGCTGCTCGCCGGCTACCAGCCCGGGTGGGGGTGGGGGGATGGCCGCGCCAACCTGCTGTGCCTCCAGGCCGCGATGGCGCTCTTCTCCCAGCCGCTGCCCTCGCAGGTGCGCGTGGTGCTCGAGCGCGACGGCAAGGTCATCACCGAGGGCAGCTTCGACGCCAAGGCGCTGCGCGACGTGCTGGTCCTGGAGGCGGCGGCGCCCGGCTCGGCGGGAGCCCACACGTGGATGGTGCGCGCGGAGCCGGCGGTGCCGGGGCTGGGCTTCTCGCTGACGCTGGGCGCGTACGTGCCGTGGAAGGCGGAGAAGGGCCAGGGGCTGGAGCTGGCGGTGAAGGTGCCGGCCGAGGCGAAGGTGGGGCTGCCGGTGGAGGTGGCGGTGCAGGCGGCCTCGCCGGCGGGCATGGAGCTCAAGCTGCGCTACGCGCTGCCCTCGGGCGTCCAGGTGGACACGCCGAGCCTGATCCGCCTGGTGGCCGAGCAGAAGGTGTCCTCCTACGAGGTGGAGGATGGGGCGGTGACGCTCACCTTGCCACCGCGCACGGCGGGCGCGCCGTTCCTGGCCAGCTTCCGCGTGGTGCCCACGCTGGCGGGCAAGCTGCAGGGAGGCGCCTCCAGCCTCTTCCCCGTGGGCAGGCCGGAGCTTGTCTCCTACGTCCCGCCATCCCTGTGGACGGTGCGCTGAGGGCGCGGCAGGGGGATCCGCATCACGCCATCAACCACTGGAGCAGCGCCTGGGCCGCGTCCACGTGGACGAAGTGGCCCGCCTCCGGGAGCGTCTCCACGGGGCAACCCGCCGCCTGCATTCGCGCCACGTCCGCATCCGTCACGTAGCGCGAGCGCCCGCCGCGGATGCAGCGCACGCGCGCTCCCGGCCGCTCCACCGCCGCCCAGAGATCCACGCCGTTCACCCGCCCGTGCAGCTCCGCGAGCGCCTGTCGATCGAAGCGCCAGCGCACCCAGCCGTCGGCAGTGGGGGTGAGGTTCATCACCAGCCAGTCCGCCAGCGCCTCCGAGAGGCCCTGGCCCACCAGCCCCGCGCGCATCTCCCGGCGGCTCGGCGCGGTGTCCGGCGCCTGGAGCAGCATGTGAAGCACCATGCCACTCTCCGAGAGGTCCACCGGCACCGGGCTGGGGGCGATGTCCAGCAGTGTCACGCTGGCCACATCGGCGGGGGAGGCGAGGCTCGCCGCGAGCGACACCCGGCCGCCCAGGGAGTGCCCGACCAGCTCCAGCGGGCCGGTGAAGCCCCGGGCGCGCGCCGTCTCCAGCACGTCCCTCGCCAGCGTGTCCAGGTCCGCGCCCGGAGGCGGAGGCGGGGAGGCGCCATGGCCGGTGAGGTCCGGCAGGAGGAAGCGCCGGCGAGGATCCGCCGCGCTCCAGGCCGTCGCCAGTGAGCGCAGGTTGCGCCCCGAGCCGAGGAAGCCGTGCAGCAGCACCGTAGGCACCTCGCCTTCGCCCAGCTGGAAACTCTCGAGGAGCACGATCGTCGCCTTTCCGGACCGCGCGGCTTGACCGGGGCGCGGGCCGTCGCGCTTCATACCGCGAACGCCCTCTGCCCCGGAGCTACTCCGTGTCCATCGCCTCCCTGCTGTGTCTCGTACTCGCCGCAGCCCCTGCCTCCGCTCCGGCCGACAAGGCCGACCCGCGCCCCGCAATCGCCGCCGTGCTCGATGATTGGCACAAGGCCGCCGCCGACGCGGACGAGGGGCGCTACTTCGGACACTTCACCGCCGAGGGTGTCTTCCTGGGCACGGATGCCACCGAGCGGTGGACCCGGGATGCGTTCCGTACCTGGGCGAAGCCGTACTTCGCGCGCGGCAAGGCGTGGAGCTTCCGGACCGTGTCCCGCAACATCTCCCTCTCGAAGGAGGGCACGGTGGCCTGGTTCGACGAGGTGCTCGACACCCCGAACATGGGCCCTTGCCGCGGCTCGGGTGTCCTGGTGAAGGAGGGCAGCGGCTGGAAGATCGCCCAGTACAACCTCTCCGTCCCCATCCCCAACGCGCTGCTGCCCGAGTTCACGAAGCGCATCGAGGCGCACCTGAAGCAGCAGCCAGCGCCCGCGAAGGCCGAGCCCGCCAGGAGCGGAGCCCCGAAGGACGGGGCCACGAAGGGCAGGTAGCAGTGTTCACGGGCTGGCACCGCGGGCCGGGGCAGCGGGGGGCCCCCGGCTACAGGCCGAACGGATAGGTGTCGGGCGCGTCCTCCTCCTCGTGCCCGGCGTCGGCGTCCAGCGGCTTCAGCGCCCACGTCTCGTCGTAGTGCACCACCGCGTCGAACTGCGCCGGCAGATCCGCCAGGAAGTAGTGGCTCCAGCGCTCCGTGCGAGGCGCGTACACCACGCCGATGGCGCGCTCCAGCCGCCGCTCGCGCAGGCCGGCGGCCGCCTCGCCCAGGTCCTCCATCCGCAGCAGGAACCGCGGGACGCCGAGCTCGTGGAAGAGGTGCTCGTAGCTGCTCTGGAGCGCCGGGCGGATGCGGCGCCGCAGCCCCGGGCCGTCCCACTCCTTCGCGGCGATCACCGTCCCCGCGTACGTGGTGAAGCCCACGCTGTAGACGGCCTCCCCGTGCCGCTCCCGCAGGAGCTGCCCCAGGTTCAGCTCGCCCTGATCCCCCAGCTGCGTGGCTCGTGCGTCCCCCAGGTGCGAGTTGTGCGCCCACACCACCATCCGCGCGGGCCTCCCTGTCTTGCGCTCCAGGTGCGCCGCCAGCGCGTCCGCCGCGTCCGCCATGTGCATGTCCCGCAGGTTCCAGCTCTCGTTCCGCCCGGCGTACATCGTCCGGTAGTACGCCTCCGCGTCTCGCGCCAGCCGCGCGTTCTGCTCGGCGAAGAAGCGCGCGTCCTCCTCCCGCGCCCCCTGCGCCTCGCGCTGCTGCAGCTCCAGGAGCTGCTCCACCACCGCGTCCTCGCACGTCTCCGCGTAGCCGTACGCCGTCGCGTGGCCGTAGCTCTGCGGATCCTCGCCAAAGTGCTCGAAGCACCCGTAGCGCTCGCGCGCCCGCCGCGCCGCCTGGGGATCCACCTTCTCCAGGTAGTCCACCACCGCGCGCATGGAGGCGTGCAGGCTGTAGAGATCCAGCCCGTAGAAGCCTGCTCGCTGCGCGGGAGGCTGCGCCGCGTTGTGCGCCCGCATCCAGCGCAGCAGCTCCGCCACCTCCTGGTTGCGCCACATCCACCGGGGGAAGCGCTCGAAGCTCCCCAGCGCAGCCTCCGGCTCCGCGTCAGCTCCCTCTCCGTGGACGAAGTCATTCACCCGCAGCGCATCCGGCCAGTCCGCCTCCACCGCCACCGCCATGAAGCCATGCTCGGCGATCAGGCGCCGGGTGAGCGCGGCCCGCAGCGCGTAGAAATCGTGGGTGCCATGCGTCGCCTCGCCCAGAAGGACGAAGCGCGCCTGGCCAATGCCCTCCACGAACGCGTCCAGGTCCGAGTGGGCCCCTGTCAGCGGCAGGGCCGCCGAGCGCACTCCATCCATCAGCGCGGGAGAGAGCGTCGGCTCGTCGTCATCGAAGAAGGGGGCCATGCCCTCAAAGGTGGGCAGATCCGCCGTGGCTGCCCAGTCGCGTACCCCAGCAGGCAGACGGGCAGGGGGACTTTCGTCTCGTGGCCGGGCGACGAAGGTGTCAGAATTGGCCGGTACGCTCCTGTTCATGCGGGAGCATCTCGTTGGTGTGGACATGTCGGGTTCCGATCACCTCGCGAGTAGGATCACTGGATACCTGTGGCACGTGTGCGCATCGTGCCCGCCATCTCGGGCAGTCGTGGCAGGCAGGAAGGGGACAGGCGCTTCTTCCCTGGGGCCCTCTTGGAGGGACAGGGGAGGGGGTCGAGCCGTAGCGCGGTGGAGGAGCGGCCGGATGGGGCGAGAAGGTTGGGTGGCGGGGGCGCGATGGCTGCTGCTCGCGGCGGTGCTCGCGGCGGGGCTGGCAGAGGCGCGTGAGGTGGGCGGCGTGCAGATGCCGGACACGGTGGAGCTCCAGGGGCATCGGCTGGAGCTCGCGCACATGGCGCTCAAGGAGAAGCTCTTCTTCAACATCTACGTGTGGGGCCTCTACATGGAGCACATCCCCCGCGCGGAGTCCGAGGCCATCTCCACCAACTCCTTCAAGCGGCTGCACTTCCGCTTCCTGCGCAAGGTGCGCTGCGATCAGCTCGTGGGCGCCTTCCGCCACGGGCTCTCCAGCCATGCCGCCATGAGCTCCGAGCCGATGCGGCAGGAGCTGGAGCTGCTGCTGAAGTCGCTGCGGGACGTGGGCAAGGGGGACAACCTCATCCTCACCTACGAGCCGGGCACCGGGCTGCACGTCTCCGGCGAGGCCTCCGGCGGCGTGCTGATCCCTGACAAGGGCTTCGCGGATGCGCTCTTCGCCGCCTGGCTGCAGAGGCACCCCGTCTTCGCGCGCTGAGGGCGGCTACTTCCTTCGGAGGGCGAAGGGCGTCAGCGGCTGGATGTCGTGCTCGCGGGCGAAGTGCCCCTGGTTCACCGCGAAGGCCACCCGCCCGCGCGAGTCCACGTACAACAGAGGCTTGAGCTTTGGCACATCGCTGAAGGTGGAGACGAAGGGCAGCCGCAGCTCGCGGCCCTTGCCGAAGGTGACTCGCACCGTGTCCCCACGCTGGTAGCCCAGCTTCGCCAGCAGCGCGCCGTTCGTGTTGGTGACCAGGTTGCCGTAGGGGTGCTCGATGGCGAGCACCGTGCCCTGCAGCGCCGTGTCCGACAGCCGGGGCTCGGGGATGCCCAGGCGCTTCCAGTCCTTCACCACCGGGCCCACCTGCGTCCAGTCATCCCCCCGGGCGAGCCGGGCCCCCACCGGGGCGAACACGTCCCGGCCATGGAAGGTGGAGGAGAGCTCCGGGGTGTGGTGCCAGGCGGGGTGGGTGATGGCCCGGGCCTCCGTGATGCCCTCCTGGCGCTCCACCAGCGTGATGAGGCCGTTGTCCGGGAGGACGAAGAGCTGCCCCCGCTTCGTCTTCATCACGAGCGCCTGGCGCTCGCTGCCCACGCCCGGGTCGATGACGGTGACGAACACCGTGCCCGCCGGGTAGTACGGCGCCGTGCCTGCCAGGAAGCGGGCCCCATCCAGCACCGAGTAGGGCTCCACGTCGTGCGAGAGATCGACGATGCGCAGCCGCGGCTCCAGGCTGAGCATCACGCCCTTGCAGATGGCCACCGAGTCGTCCCGCTGGCCGAAGTCCGTCATGAAGATCAGGGTGGGCTGGGTGGAGGACGCGGCGGAGGGGGACGGCTCCACGGCCTCGGCGCGCGCAGCGGCGAGCAGCGGCAGGAGCAGGACGAGGTGGCATGCCAGGCGCATGGGAGGTCCTTTTTTTGATCTCACGGCAGACTTCTAGGGCAGCCGAGGCGGACAAGCGAGCTTGGGGGATTCCCGTAGCTTTCTGGGAGTGGGAATGGCGCGGTATGAAGGGGGCTCGCTGACAGCACGAGATTTTCATGGGGAGGCCACGTGTCTGAGTCCGACGACGTTCTGCGCCGTGTGGAGCAGGCGGGGGAGGTGGCTCGAGAGGTCCAGGAGACCGTGAAGCAGGCCCGAGAGGGCAAGGTCCCCATGGAGCAGGTGCGCGAGCTCGAGCAGGCCCTGCAGCAGATCCCCGAGGTTCAGCAGGCCCGGCAGCAGGTGGAGCGCGCCAGCCAGGCCGCGCGGCAGGTGATGGACGTGGCGGAGCGCGCCCTCGGCGCCGCCGGAGGCATCGAGGCGCTGTCCGAGGTGGTCCAGGCCATCGCCGGCGGGCTCAGGCCCGTGGAGAAGGTCCGGTTCACCTTCCAATCCAGCGCGGATCCGGGGGGCGCCTGGCGCGTGCTGGAGCTGCGAGCCCGCGAGGGCCTCTCGGAGCTCTATTCCTGCACGGTGGACCTGGCCAACGAGGACCTGGGGGCGGACGTGGACGGGCTGCTCGGCTCCTCGGCGGAGATCCTCATCTCCCGAGACGCCACCTCCCGCCGCCTGTGCGGCATCATCCACCGCGTGGAGCACACGGGCACCAAGGCCGGCCATCTGCTGGCGCGCGTGCACGTGGTGCCCGCGCTCTGGGCCCTCTCGCAGCGCCGAGACTCCTTCATCTTCCAGGAGAAGACGGTGGCGGAGATCCTCGAGGAGGTGCTCACCGAAGGACTGCAGCCCTTCGAGCGTTCGTTCCGGCTGGAGCTCAACCGCGAGTTCCAGCCGCGCGAGTACTGCGTGCAGTACCGGGAGACGGACCTGGATTTCCTCCTGCGGCTGATGGAGGAGGAGGGCCTGTTCTTCTACTTCGACCACTCCGGCGAGAAGGAGGAGCTGGTGGTGGCGGAGGAGAACGAGCAATGCCCCACCTGCGAGGCGGTGAACGGGAGCCCCATCACCATCAAGGGCCCCGAGGCGGCCACGGCCGACGACGAGGCGCTGCGCCAGTTCGACTTCGCCCAGCAGCTGCACACCACCAGCGTGGTGATCCGCGACTTCGACTGGACGCAGCCGGCGCTGGATTTGACGAAGAAGGCGCGCGCCACGGATGGGCAGGGGAGGGATCGCGAGTCCTACGAGTACCCGGCGCCGCTGCTGGGCCCCTATGACGCGGGGGCGAAGAAGTACAAGCACGAGCAGAAGCAGGAGGAGCTGCGCCGCCAGGCGCTGGGGGTGGAGGGCAAGCGCGGGCGCGGCCTGGGCTACGTCACCGGCTTCACCCCGGGGTACATGTTCGAGCTGACGGGGCACGGCAACCCGGCGCTGGATCAGTGGTACCTGCTCACCCGCGTGGAGCATCACGGCCGCGCGCCGGAGGAGCTCACCAGCGACACGCACGAGGCGGACAGGGAGGGAGCCGCGGGCGAGCGGTACCGCAACACCTTCGAGTGCGTCCCGCTGGATGTGCCCTTCCGCCCCGAGCGCCGCCGCCCGCGCGCGCGGATGGCGGGCCTGCAGACGGCCACGGTGGTGGGCCCGTCCGGCGAGGAGATCTTCACGGACGAGCACGGCCGCATCAAGGTGCAGTTCCACTGGGATCGTGCGGGGCAGAAGGACGAGAAGAGCTCGTGCTTCGTGCGCGTGGCGCAGGTGTGGTCCGGCGTGGGGTGGGGCTTCGTGTTCCTGCCGCGCATCGGCATGGAGGTGCTGGTGGACTTCCTGGAGGGGGATCCGGACCGGCCGCTGGTGGTGGGCTGCGTCTACAACGGGCAGAACGCGCCGCCCTACGCGCTGCCGGACCAGAAGACTCGCAGCACGATCCGCACCGCCAGCACGCCGGGGGGAGAGGGCTTCAACGAGCTGCGCTTCGAGGACGCGGCGGACTCGGAGGAAGTGTTCCTGCACGCGCAGAAGGACTTCAACGAGGTGGTGCTCCACAACCACTCCACCTCGGTGAAGGCCAACCAGACGAACTCGGTGGACGGCTCGCAGTCGGAGACGGTGGGCGGCGATCAGTCGATGACGGTGCACGGCAAGCGCACCAAGACGGTGGACAAGGACGAGACGACCACCGTGAAGGGCAAGCGCACGGAGACGGTGGAGCAGGACGAGAAGATCACCATCCAGGCCACGCGCACCGAGGAGGTGACGGGGCAGGAGAAGCTGACGCTGAACGGGGGCCGGGACGCCACGGTCAACACGCTGGAGAAGCTGCTCGTCACGGGGAACCGCGAGGAGACGATCAACGGCAATGACACGCTCGAGGTGACGGGGGACAAGGCGGAGCACGCCACCGGCAAGTACGGGATGGTGGGCGACGCGGAGGTGAAGGCCTCGCAGGGGGAGGTGAGCGTCACCCTCAAGGACAGCATCACCGTGGACGGCGCCAGCAAGAAGATCGAGATCCACAACAGCTCGGGGGAGCTGAAGCTCGACGGCAACAAGCTCGAGGTGACGGCCGTGAGCGAGATCTCCCTGGTGTGCGGCGCGGCGAGCATCACGCTCAAGAGCAACGGCACCGTGGAGCTGTCCGGCGTCAAGGAGATCAAGGCGAGCTCGGCGGCGAGCTCGGTGAAGGTGTCGCCCACGGGGGTGGAGAGCTCCGGGCCGAAGATCGCCGCCTCGGCGCAGGCGCTCCACGAGATCACCGGCGCGATCGTGAAGATCAACTAGCGCAGGGGCTCGGCAGGCGGGAGAGACGACATGGACTCGATTGCGCAGCCGCTGACGCGGGTGGTTGAGGCGGTACAGCGGTTCATCATCACCCCGGAGGTGCGGCTCCTGCACGTGGCGACGGATGACTCCTTGCGGCTGGCCGTGCTGGAGCACATCGCGGCGGGTGAGCACCACGGGGACAACCACTCGCCGTTCTTCGTGCTGGAGACGCCCACCGAGGAGGGGGAGGACGGGTGGGAAGGGCGCGCGGAGGAGCTGCGCGCGGACTACGAGGAGCTGCGCACCCTGCTGGACGAGGCGAGGGAGGGTGTCTCCCTGCCGGCGCTCTGGTCCGAGCCGAAGGCCCAGAATGCGCTGGCGCGCTTCACCCTGGAGGTGGACGAGGCGCTGCGGCGCTTCACCGCGCCATTCGATGGGATGGTGCTGGTGCTGGCGCCGGTGTGGGTGCGCGATCCGAAGCGCTGGGGCTCGGACCTCAAGAGCCTGCTGACGCGGCCGGAGCTGAAGAAGGCCCGGTTCATCCTCGTGGAGGCGGATGGGCCCCACAGTGAGGCCCTGGCTGTGGCGCTCGCGAAGGAGGCCGAGCGCGTGGATGCGAGGCCTGACGAGAAGCAGGCAAGCCAGGACATGGCGCAGATGCTCGCGGCCATGGCCTCGGCGCCCGCGGGAGCGACGGGGGCGCAGGTGCTGGGGGCGGCGGGGCCACGGGTGGCTCCGCCACCTCGAAAAGGGGCACCCCAGCCCATGTCCGCCGCCCAGCGCGAGGAGGTGGCCCGGGAGCTGAAGGTGGCGCCGGCCCTGCTCGACCCGAGCTTTCAACAGACGCTGCGCCTCAAGGTGCTCACCGCGGCTCAGGCGCTGCGCGAGGGGAAGGCTGCGCAGGCCGTCCAGGAGCAGCGTGAGGCCCGCGACCTGTGCCTGAAGGCGGGCATGAAGCGAGAGGCCGTGACGATGGAGCTGGTGCTGGGGGGCTATGTTCTCCAGGCGAAGCAGACGGCGCAGGCGCTGGAGGTGTTCCGGGAGGCGCGCAAGCGCGCCGAGGCGCACCAGTTCCCGGAGCTGGCCGTCCAGGCGCAGCTCGCCCAGGCCTCCACGCTCCTGGTGCTCCAGCGCTCCGAGGAGGCCGCCCGCGCCTATTCCGAGGCGGGGAAGCTGGGGATTGCGGCCTCTGCACCGGTGCTGGCCATCGAGGGCTATCGCATGTGTGGCCAGCTGCTGGCGGGTGCCGGCAAGGTGGCGGAGGCCACCGCCGCGTGGAAGCGAGCGCTGGAGGTAGCTGACAAGGCTCCCGAGAACGAGCGGAGCGCCTCCTCTGCTCCCGAGGCGGCGCGGCAGCTCGCGGCCCTCTGTCGTAAGCACGGGCTCAAGGTCCAGGCAGATTCGCTGGAGGCCCAGGCCGCGGCCCTGGAAGTCTCGCCCACCCGTCGTGCACAGGAGGCCTGACGCGCCATGCTGCAGAGTTCCTTCTTCGATCCGGTCCTGGGCGTCGACATCCACATCGTGCTGGTGCCCACCCCGGCGGGGCCCGTCCCGACGCCCGTGCCCATGCCCTTCGTGGGAATGGTGTTCGACCCGGTGGGGCTGGCCATCGGGGCGGCCATCGGCATGGCGATGGGCGGAGGACCTGGGCTGGTGCTGGTCAACAGCATGCCGGCCACCAACTGCGGCACGGGCGTCACCAACAAGCTGACGATGCCGCACCTGCCTGCGCCAGGGGTGGCCTTCGCCAAGGGGCTGCCGGGCAATGACGCCGAGCTGTTCTTTGGCAGCCTGAACGTCAGCCTGGGGGGCTCGCTGGGGGTGCGCCTGGGCGATATCGCCCTGAGCTGCAGCGATCCGGTGAGGCTGCCGACCAGCGTGGTGCTGGCCATCCCGAAGGGGATGCCGGTGCTGAACATGCCGGCGATGGTGCCGGACTTCGCGGCCATCGCGCAGACCCTCTTGATGGCGGGCGCGATGAGGGCGTTGAGGGCGGTGGCGCGCCGGGGCGCGCGGCTCTTCCGTGCGTTGAGAGCGGCTCAGCGCAGGAGCCGCGGCTGGGCGCGAGTCAGCAGGGCGCTGCGCGGCGTGACGGATCGCATTTCTCCCCAGCGGTACCGGGATCGCTTCCGGCGAGCCATCTGCTTCGTGACGGGCCACCCTGTGGATGTGGCGACGGGGCGTGTGTTCACGGACAACATCGACTTCGAGTTGCCTGGGCCGCTGCCGCTGGTGTTCGAGCGCGTCTACACGTCCTCTCTCTCCTGGAGGAATGGGCCGTTGGGATACGGGTGGAGCCACTCGCTGAACCAGGAGGTGTGGCTGGAGCCCGGCAAGGTAGTGTTGCTGGCGGAGGACGGGCGGGAGATCGAGTTCCACCTGGACGGGCACCCCGGGCGAGTCATCCGAGCAGGCCAGCAAGTCTATGACGCCACCAACCGGCTGACGCTGCGAGCGCTCGGGAATCTCCGGTGGGAGGTCGAGTCCGCCGACGGGGTGGTGCGCGAGTTTGCTCCGGTGGCCGGAGGCGACGCGCAGCGAGCCAGGCTTCAGCGCATCGTCAGCCGCGACAGGCATCACTCCATCCAGTTGAGCTACGACGCTCGAGGGCTCCTGGAGTGGGTGCGAGACTGCGCCGGCCGGGTGGTTGCCTTCGTGCACGACAAGCAAGGGCGCCTGACCGAAGTGAAGCTCCCCCTCTCCCGAGAGTCAGGCTTCTACCGCCACCTCAAGTACATCTACGGGGCGCGAGGTGACTTGGTGGAGGTGGTGGACGCAGCCGGGCACTCCTGGAAGTTCGAGTACCAGGGGCACCTGCTGGTGCAGGAGACAGACCGGGCGGGCCTCAGCTTCTACTTCCAGTACGACGGGTTGGGCTCGGCGGCCCGGTGCGTGCGGACTTGGGGCGACGGCGGCATCTACGATCACGTCATCAGCTACGACGTCCAGAAACGGAAGACGCTGGTGGAGGACAGCCTAGGCGCCGTCACCGTCTACCAGCTGGACGAGCTGGGCATGGTGGTGAAGGTGGTGGACCCGCACGGGGCCATCACCGAGTACGCGTACGACGAGGACTGCGGAGAGCTGGCGAAGGAAGTGGATGCTCTCGGCCACGTCCGAGCCAGCACGTATGACGCAAGAGGAAACGTGGTGGCAGTACACGGTCCGGATGGAGCATCCGTTCACATTGAATACGATGCTCGAAACCTACCCGTGACGGCGACGGATCCCCTTGGTGGTGTCTGGTCATGGTCCCATGACCTTGAGGGGCACCTTGTGGAGAGAACGAACCCTGCTGGCGAGAGGAAGTCGTGGGGTTGGAAACAAGGGCTTGTAGCGTGGGTTGAGGATGCACCAGGGCGAAGGACCACCTTTGAGTATGGTCCGCAGAAAAGCCTTCGCTTCACGCGTGCGACGAGTGGTGCTGTAACCGAGTACGAATTCGACGGATTGGGCCGGCTGGTACGCATGAAGGACGCTCGAGGCGCCATCCTGCGCTGCCGATATGATGCGAACGGGCAACCGTTTCGCTTGGAGTCACCCACAGGCGTGATCCAGGAGAGGGCCTACGACGCAGAAGGTAACCTCCTGGAACTGCACTCTGCCACTCAGCATGTGCGCTTTCGCTACGGTCACTTCCATAAGATGGTCGTGCGAGAGGAAGGGGGGGCCACAGTTCGCTACGTCTATGACACGGAAGATCGACTCACTGGGGTCATCAACGAAGCGGGAAAAGTCTATTCATATGGCTTAGATGCATGCGGGCGTGTCAGTGAGGAGATGGGGTTCGATGGTAGGACAAGGCGTTATGAGAGAGATGCCGCAGGACGAGTAACGAAGACCTACCTGCCCAATGGTCAGACGACGGAAACGGCCTATGATCCAGCTAACCGTATCGTCAAGGTGTCTCACTCGGATGGGACAGGTACGGAGTTCGTCTATCGGATAGATGGTGCCTTGGTGCGTGCGAAGAACGAGAGCGCGGAGGTGCTCTTCGAGAGAGACGCACTGGGGCGTGTGATATGTGAGAGGCAAGGTGACCTCACGGTCTCCTCGAGCTTCGGAGTGGACGGACAGCGCGTATTGATGGAGACCTCGCTTGGAGGTCGCATGGCGATACTGCGCGATGAGCTCGGGCAGGTTTCCGCCTTACATCTGGGAAGTGCGCCCTCGCGTACGTCTCAGCCCACGGTGCGCTTTGAGAGAGATGCACTGGGCTTGGAGACGGCCAGACACCTTCCAGGGGAGGTGCGCGTCGATTGGCAGAGAGACGTTGCCGGGAGATTGACCCGGCGCCGCATTGTGCGGGGCGGCGGGGCGGTCGTGCTGGATGAGCGTGCTTATAAGTGGCGCGGCGAGGACCAGATTGCCGAGATTGTGAATGCCTCTTATGGCCCTACTCTCTACCAGCACGATGAGCGCGGGAGACTCATTGCTCAGCGGACGAGAGATGGCGTAATTCACCGCGCAGTGGATGAAGTGGGTAATTGCTACCGCTCGCCGCATCGGGTTGATAGGCGCTATGGCCCAGGTGGGCAACTGGAGGAGGCGGACGGGGCACTCTATCTCCACGACGAAAATGGCCAACAGACGGAAAAGGTGGAACCGGACGGACGATCTTGGCGCTACGCCTGGAACGCTGCGGGCATGCTCATGGAAGTAGAGCGGCCCGACGGTAAGCGAGTGCGCTTCGCGTACGATGCATTCGCCCGGAGAACACGCAAGGCGTTGGTGCGCATCGGGCAAGACGATCATGAAATAGTGGAAGAGGAGACACGCTACGCATGGGACGGTCATGCCCTTATTCACGAGGATTCGTCAGAAAAGGGAGTGACAACTTGGTATTGGCAGCCGTCTACATTCACGCCTGCAGCCAAGGAGAAGGCTGGAGAGATCTGGCCGATCGTGCCAGATCACCTCGGCACGCCTGCTGAGCTCATCGGGGAATCTGGTCAAGTTGTCTGGAAGATGAGGCTTCAAAGCCTTGAAGCACCCTCTTTTGAGGTGGGTGCTGCGGACGATTGTCCATGGCGATGGCCCGGCCAATATGAAGACCCTGAGACTGGGCTTCGTTACAACCGCTGGAGGTACTTCGATGCGAGCACTGAGCGGTACATCAGTCGCGATCCACTGGGGTTGCAGGCCGGGTTGCAGGTATTCGGCTACGTTCCGGATCCCACTGTGGCACAGGATCCACTGGGGCTTGCCGGATGCTTGACCATGGACCCAGGGGCCTCACTTACGGCTCGGGAGCGGCGGGCTGTTGATTTCTGGCTCAATAGAGGGCATGACGTACATGTCCAGGTGCCGACAGGAGCGCGTAGCGCCGCCGGTAACACGGCGGATATTCGGGTGAGCGGTGTTGGAACCGTTGATATTCTCTCTCCGCAAGCGACATCCAGTGCTAATAGCGTATCCAGGTCGATTCTGAATAAGAGCGATCAGACGTCGATTGTGCACGTCGATCTAGAACCCGGTTCAGCGATTACGCAAGCCGAGATCAATCGATTCCCAGCCCGTATCTTTGGAAACCCAACCGGTGGGTCCAACATTCAACGCATCATTGTGACGCAGGATGGTTCTTCCTTGTTGTTGGATTCTACGAGGTTGCCCTGATGCAGCAGATTGAATGTCGCTGCGGAAACAAGATCAGCTTGTCGGAGATTCCTGTTCAGGGAGAGTTTGTCTTTTTCCCGGGCGAGGAGTGGGATTCCATTGTCGAGGCACTCGTCGCTGCAGCCTGTCGCGTGACGGCTCAAGATAGGGTCATTCTTGGTGAGGCGCTCAGCGATGCGCTTGCTGTCAAGGTTTCCCATTTTTATCGCTGCTCGCAATGTGCGCGCCTTATCTTGTCCATGCGGGGCAAGGGGCAGCTTGAATATTACAAGGAAGAAGGGTGACTCGAAGGGTGACTCCTTGCAACTGGAGACACGTCCCATTGTTCATGCATATCGGTTTCAGGAGTGGCACCGGGGGTGTGACATGGCTCTATCTGGTGGAGCGTCAAGGCAGCCCACTTCGGACGGTGCCGGTGCCACTTGGAAATACCCCCTGACCTGGGCCGCGCTGGGCGGTAGTCTCGCCGCTTCAACCTTCACCGACTGTCAGGAGGAGTCCTACCCATGCGTTCCATGCTGGTACTGGCCGCGCTCACCGCGCTCGCCTCGGGCTGCGTCTCGCAGAGCAAGTACAACGAGCTGACCGCGGAGGCCGAGAACCTCGATAACCGGCTGAAGGAGGAGAAGCGGGCCCGCGAGGATCTGGAAGCCAAGGTGCGTGACCTGGAGGAGAAGAACGCCGCCCACGAGAAGGACAAGGAGGCCCTCAACTCCCGCCTCACCACCGCCGAGTCCCGCCTCACCGCCAACGCCGCCGAGCGCCATGCCCTGGAGCAGAAGAACCTCGAGCTGAGCGCCCTCAATGACGAGCTGGCCAAGTCCACTCGCAAGCTCGCCGCGGCCAAAGAGGCCCTGGAGAAGAAGAGCGCCGAGTACGAGAACCTCGCCCAGAGCCTCAAGCAGGAGATCTCCGAAGGGAAGATCCAGCTCTCCGAGCTCCAGGGCCGCATGACGGTCCAGCTCAAGGACAAGATCCTCTTCGCCTCCGGCTCCAGCCGCGTCAACAAGGAGGGCCAGGAGGCCCTGGTGAAGATCGCCGACGCCCTCAAGAGCGTCCAGGGCCGCATCATCCGCGTGGAGGGACACACCGACGACGTGCCCACCCCCAAGGACGGCCCGTTCCCCTCCAACTGGGAGCTCAGCCTCGCCCGCGCCATGGCCGTCGTCCGCGCCCTCCAGGATGCCGGCGTGGACCCCACCTTCCTCTCCGCCGCCGGCTACGGGCAGTACCAGCCCATTGCCCCCAATGACAGCCCGGAGAACCGCAGCCTGAACCGGCGCATTGAAATCGTGCTCGCGGCGAAGGCGGGAGGGCGTTAGAGGGAGGGCGCGAATCGCCGCGCCCCCTCATGAAAACGCTCGCCTCCGTCCTCTGTCTCCTCGTCGCGACCGGGGCCATGGCTCAGGCCCCCGACGCCGGAACGCCTCCCCCTGATGCGGGCACCCCCACCGGGGTGCTCACCAAGGCCCCCGTTCTCAAGCGCCAGGTGGAGGCGCAGTATCCACCCGAAGCCCTCGCCCAGCAGCTCGAGGGCACGGTGGTCATGTTCATCGACATCTCCGAGACGGGCACTGTCTCGGACGTTCAGGTGACGCAGTCGGCCGGCCACGGCTTCGACGAGGCCGCCGTGGCCGCCGTGCGCCAGTTCGAGTTCGAGCCCGCCGAGGTGGACAACGTCCCCGCCCCGGTCCGCATCGAATACGCCTACCAGTTCGTCTGGCGCGCGCCGCCGCCCCCGGAGGGCGCGGAGCCAGGGGCCATCCCCGAGCCACCGGTGAACTTCAGCGGCCGCGCGCTGGAGCGAGGCACCCGCCGCCCGCTGGCCGGCGCCGAGGTGGCCCTCCCGCAGCTGGAGCGCACCACCAGCACGGACGCGGAGGGCCGCTTCTCCTTCCGAGGCCTCCCCGCGGGCACGCATGAGGTGCTCGTCGTGCTCAGCGGGTATGACCGGTTCCGCACCCAGGAGAGCATCACCGAGGGCCAGGAGACCCAGGCCACGTACTACGTGCAGAAGCGCATCTTCAGCCCGTACGAGACGGTGGTGCGCAGCGAGCGCGAGCGCAAGGAGGTGACGCGCACCACGATCCAGGTGGCCGAGCTCCAGCGGGTGCCGGGCACCCAGGGGGACACGCTCAAGGTGGTGCAGAACCTGCCCGGCGTGGCGCGGCCAGCCTTCAATGGCGGGCAGCTCGTCATCCGCGGCACCAGCCCGAACGACTCGGGCGTCTTCCTGGATGGGCAGAGGATCCCCCTGCTGTACCACTTCGGCGGGCTCACCTCCGTGTACAACTCGGAGCTGCTGGAGGCCCTGGACTACCTGCCCGGCAACTTCTCCGCCTCCTACGGCAACATCACCGGTGGCGTCATCAACGTGCGCAGCCGCGCCCCGAGGATGGACCGCTTCCACGGCACCGTGGGCGTCAGCCTCATCGAGTCCAACGCCGTGCTCGAGGGGCCCATCACCGAGAACCTCGGCTTCGCCATCGCCGGCCGGCGCTCCTATGTCGATCTGGTGCTCGGGCTCGTCCCCGAGAACGAGGACGGCCCCGCCATCCAGGTGGCCCCGCGCTACTACGACGCCCAGCTCAAGCTGCACTGGACGCCGAACAAGCAGCACACCCTCACCCTCCAGGGGCTCATCTCCAACGATGTGCTGGGGCTGGTGTTCGACCGGCCCGCGGACAACGACCCGAGCGTCAACGGCAACTTCGAGATCACCACGGGCTTCAGCCAGCTCCGGCTGGGCCACCAGTACAGGGCCGGCAACCTCACCGTGGACAGCCAGGGCCTGGTGGGCAACACGCTCGTCGAGTTCATCCTGGGCGAGCGCTTCCTGCGCATCTCCTCGCTGGATCTCGGCCTGCGCTCCACCGCCGAGTACACCGTCAGCGAGGCGCTCACCCTGGCCGGTGGCCTCGACGTCGACTACGCGCGGGCGGACGTGAGGGCGCGCGTCCAGGCTCCACCCCGCGAGGGCGAGCCGCCAGGGCCCCTGGTCACCGAGGAGATCCTCACCGCGGACAACGACTACTTCCAGTACTTCCCCGGCCTCTGGGCCGAGGCGCGCTGGCGTCCGTTCGAGGGGCTGCTGGTGGTGCCGGGGCTGCGCAGCGAGAGCTACGTCTTCGAGGATCAGCGGGTGCGCAAGCGCTCGCTCAACCCGCGGCTGGCGGTGCGCTACACGCTGTCGGAGCAGGTGACGCTCAAGGGGGGCGCGGGCCTCTACCACGGGCCCGCCCGCAACGATGAGCCCAGCATCGCTTTCGGCAACCCGGAGCTGAGGGCCAAGCGCTCCTACCAGTACAGCGCAGGCACCGAGTGGCAGCCCACGCCCGAGTACTTCATCAGCGGAGAGCTCTTCTACAACCACCTGAGCCGCCTCATCGTCCGCTCGAGCGCGCGGGTGGAGCGTGACGGCCAGCAGGTGCCCCAGCGGCTGGCCAACCTCGGCACCGGCCGCATCTACGGCTTCGAGCTGCTGGCCCGGCGCGCCCTCACCGAGCGCTTCTTCGGGTGGGTGGCCTATACCTTCAGCCGCAGCCAGCGGCGGGACGCTCCGGGCGAGCCCCTGCGCCTGTTCGACAACGACCAGACGCACGTGCTGACGGCCATCGCCAGCTACAAGCTGCCGGCCGGCTGGGAGCTGGGCGCGCGCTTCCGCTTCTCCTCCGGCAACCCGCTCACGCCCATCACCGGCGCGCGGAGGGACGATCTGACGGACGTCTTCATCCCCCTCTACGGTGGGGTGAACTCGCAGCGGCTGCCCAACTTCCACCAGCTGGATGTTCGCGTGGACAAGAACTTCATCTTCGATACGTGGAACCTGAACGTGTACCTGGACCTCACCAACGCCTACAACAACCCGGCGAAGGAGGGCGTCCTCTACAACTACAACTACACCGAGTCGGCGTTCCTGGAGGGCCTGCCCATCCTGCCGATCATCGGCGCCAAGGGGAGCTTCTGACATGCGCGCGCCCGCCCTCCTCTGTCTGGCCGCGGTGGTGGCCGCGTGTGGCCCGGACTTCGAGCTCCAGAGCGAGATCCGCCGGGTGCGGGTGCTGGCCATCAAGGCCGAGCCCGCCGAGCTGACGCTGGATCCGGACGCGCCCGCGCTGCCTCCGCCCGTCCAGCTCAGCGCGCTGGCGGTGGCCCCGGATGAGCGCTCGGTGGACGTCGCGCTGGCGCTGTGCAGGCCGGGCAATGTCTATGGAGCGGAGGTGGAGTGCCCCGGCGAGGATGGCGCCACGCTGCCGCAGGGCCAGCTCTCGCTGGCGGATCCCAACGTGCAGCAGGTGCTGCAGGAGACGGCGGAGGCGGGCAGCGGCGGCGCGCCCCTGGATCCGAGCGATCCGCAGGTGCGCGCCGTGCTCGAGCGGGGGATCCCGCTCTTCGTCGGCTACGAGGCCAGCGATGGCAGTGGCACTCCGGAGGGACGGGAGGAGGGGGTGCGCCGGCTGACGCTGCGGGCCACGGCCACACCCAACCAGAACCCGCGCATGGAGCAGATCCTGCTGGGCGATGCGCCGCTCGCGGGGCCGCTGCCGTTGAACACCGAGCTGGTGCTGCGGCCGAGGCTCGCCGCGGGCAGCCTGGAGGCGTACGAGACCGCGGAGGGGCCTCGCACGGAGCAGGTCTTCTACAGCTGGTACGCCACGGGGGATGGCGAGGTGAAGCCGCTGCGCTCGCTGGAGCCGGTGGACGACAGGCCGGGCGAGCCCACCATCAAGTACCTCACGCCGAGCACGCCCCAGCGCATCACCCTCCACGTGGTGGCGCGGGATGGGCGCGGCGGGGTGGACTGGCTGTCGCGCACGGTGGACGTGGGGCCGTGATTCAGGCGGGGGACTCGAGCGCGGCGGAGGCCCGACCGAGCCCCTCGGCCACCGAGGTGAAGGCGTCCGCCGTGCGCACCCGCGCCTCGCCGAAGCGATCCACGTAGAGCTGGCGCACCGCGGGGATCTGCGAGGAGCCACCCGTGAGGAAGACGGCGTCGATCTCGCCCGCCCCCACGCACCGGTCCAGCAGGCCCTGCGTGACTTGAGCCAGCTCGGTGAGCAGCGGCTGGCTGAAGGACTCGAACTCGGCGCGGGTGATGCGCTCGTGCAGGTGGATGCGCGCCTCCTCGAAGTCCAGCGTGGCCTCCTCCTCCCTGGAGAGTTGGACTTTGGTGGCCTCGATGGCGCGGAACAGCCGGTAGCCCAGGTTCTCCATCACCAGGTCGTACAGCGCCTCCGCCGTCTCCGGCTTGTCGCTGGACTCCAGCATCAGCTCCAGCAGCTCCTGGGTGGACTTCTCCCGGATGAAGGACATCTCGTGCCAGGACAGCAGCCTGGCCATCACGTGCTGGGGAACCGGCAGCCGCTTGTCCGTGAAGCCGCGCACCTGGTACGTGGTGCCCGCGCCGAAGCGCGGCAGCAGCTTGTGGCGCATGATCTCCGCGTCGAAGCGATCACCGCCGATGCGCACGCCCGTGGAGCCCACCACGTCCGCCCGCCGGTCCGGCCGCCCCCGGCGCGAGGGCCCCAGCCGCATCAGCGTCAGGTCCGTGGTGCCCGCGCCGAAGTCGGCCACCAGCACCAGCTCCTCGCGGGAGAGCTGCGCCTCGTAGGCGAGCGCCGCGGCGATGGGCTCGATGAGGAACTGGATGCGCGTGAAGCCGGCCAGCTCCGCCGCCTTGCGCAGGCGCTGCTCGGCCAGCGCGTCCGCCTCGGGCTCGGGGGAGAAGAGGGCGGGGCGGCCCAGCATCACCGCCTCCGGAGGGCTCCCCAGGTGCGTCCCCGCCGCCTCGCGTACCCGGCGCAGTAGCACCGCCACCAGCTCCTCGATGGTCCACGTGCGGTTGTGCACCTGCGTGGCGCGGAAGGAGCGGCTGTGCAGGAAGGACTTCACCGACTGGATGAAGCGCCCGGCGTTGTCCTCGAGGTAGCGCGTGATGGCCTCCGCGCCGGCATACACGGTGCGCTCGTCCTCCGGAAAGAAGAGCACCGAGCGGAAGAGGCGAGGCTCGGCGGTACCGGGGGCGATGGACAGCACCCTGCCGTCCGGCAGGGCCGCCGCCGTATTGCTGGTTCCGAAGTCGAGGCCGCAGACGTTCATGGCGGAGGCGGCCATACCGCCGAACCGGGCCGGACGGTAGCGCCAACTCGGGGGGGGATTGGGGGAGCGAGCCCGGGGTGCTCCTGGGGCCGCTTGGCTCCTGGCGTCCGCGCTCCATCTTTTCTCTGTCCCACTGCTAACAGGAGAGATCATGAGATTCGGCGCAGGATGGTTATCGGCTGGTGTCGCCGCGCTGCTCATCACCGCGGGGTGCAAGGAGGGCAAGCCCGTCGTGGAGCAAGAGGGAGAGCAGGCGTCCGCGGCCCAGAACGTGGAGCAGGCCCAGGAGCGATCAGAGCAGGCGTTCGATCAGGCTCGCGAGGCGCAGGGAAAGGCCAGCGAGGAGCAGGAGCAGGCCGCCCAGGCCCAGCAAGACGTGCAGCAGGCCCAGCGAGAGCTGGAAGAGGCCCAGGCTCAGGCTCAGACGGAGGCCCAGCAGGCTCAGCAGGCCCAGCAGCAGGCCCAACAGGAGACACAGCAGGCCGGGCAGACGGCCTCCGAGGCCCAGGCGAGCGCGCTGGAGGCGCAGCGCCAGCAGCAGTCCGAGACGGCGCAGCAGGCCGAGCAGCAGGCGCAGCAGGCCGAGCAGCAAGCCCAGCAGACGCAGCAGCAGGCACAGCAGCCCGTCGCCGCGGCTCCGGCTCCCTCCGCCCAGGGGGCCCAGGGTGAGCAGCTCATCGTCGGAGAGGTGATGACGGCCAGCGAACGAGAGGTCCTGGTGAGCAGCCGGGGCGAGCCGCAGCTCCGGCTCCAGGTGCAGCCCGGGACGACGACGATCATCGTCGACGGTCGCCCGGCCAAGGCCGTGGACATCCAGGAGGGGAGCCAGGTGCGCGCCTCCTATCGGGACATGGGCGGCGAGCCGACCGCGACCCGCATCGAGGTCACCACGAGCCGGCAGCCGGCCGTGCCCGCCGCGCCCGAGAGCGGCGAGCCCCAGCCGGGCGCACAGCCCCAGGAAGCTCCCGTCCAGGGGGAGTGAGCGGGCGAGGCTCCGGCGCGGGGCTGGCCCTGGTGCTCAGCCCCGCGGCCCGGGGCCGCTTCGTGCTCAGGAGCTGCAGCTCACCGCGAGGTGCTTGCCCCAGGCGGGTGGGGGCGCGGCGGAGGCCTCGTGCTCGGGCTGCTCATCGAACGGCCGCGAGAGCAGCGCGCGCAGTCGGTCCACCTCGCTGAAGTCACCCTGCTGGGCGCGCGAGATGGCCGTCTGGGCCAGGTAGTTGCGCAGCACGTACTTGGGGTTGACGCGGTCCATGCGCGCGTGGCGCTCGGCGTCCACGCTGGCCTCGGAGCGCAGCCGGGCGCGGTAGTCCGCCGCCCACGCATCGAAGCCCGCGCCGTCCAGGAACAGCTCCCGCAGGGGCTCGTTGCGCGCTCCGGCCGAGGTGTCGAAGCGCCCCAGCATTCGGAACAGGCGCGTGTAGTCCACCCGCGCCTCGGCCATCCGGGCGAGGAGCGTCTCCAGCAGGCTCCGATCCTCGTGGCGGGGCTCGCGCAGGCCCAGCTTCTCCCGCATCCTCCCCAGGAGCGAGGCGTCGAAGGTGGCGGAGAAGGACTGGAGGGCCGCCTGGGCCTCTTCCTCGCGGATGAGCGTGAGCAGCGCCTCGCCCAGGCACGCCAGGTTCCACAGGGCGATCCGCGGCTGCTTGTCGAAGGCGTAGCGGCCGAAGTCATCCGAGTGGTTGCAGATGAAGCCGGGCTCGAAGTCGTCCAGGAAGCCGAAGGGCCCGTAGTCCAGGGTGAGCCCGAGGATGGACATGTTGTCCGTGTTCAGCACCCCATGCGCGAAGCCCACCGCCTGCCACTGCGCGACGAGGTTTGCCGTGCGCTCCACCACCTCGGCGAAGAGGCGGGCGTACCGATCCTGCGCGCCCTCCAGGTGAGGGAAGTGCCGCGCCAGCACGTAGTCCGCCAGCGTCGCCACGTGCTCGTGCTGGCCGCTGTGATGGAAGTACTCGAAGGTGCCGAAGCGCACGTGCGAGGGAGCCATCCGCACCAGCATGGCGCCTGTCTCCACCTCCTCGCGGTACACCTTCTCGCTCCCGCCGATGATGCAGAGGGCCCGCGTCGTGGGGATGCCCAGCCCGTGCATGGCCTCGCTGCAGAGGTACTCGCGGAGGGTGGAGCGCAGCACCGCGCGCCCATCCCCCATGCGGGAGAAGGGGGTGAGGCCCGAGCCCTTCAGGTGCAGCTCCCACCGCTCGCCCGTGCGGGTGTGCACCTCGCCCAGCAGCAGGGCGCGCCCGTCCCCCAGCCGGGGCACGTACACGCCGAACTGGTGGCCGGCGTAGACGGTGGCGACCGGCTCCATCCCTGGCAGTGGCCGCGCGCCGCTGAAGGCCTCCACGAACTCCGGGCGCCGGGCCTCGGAGGGCTCCAGCCCGAGCAGCCGGAGCGCCTCCGGGCTGGCGCTCACCAGCCGTGCCTCCCTGAAGGGGCTGGGAGGCACCCGGACGCTGAAGCCGGGAGGCAGGCGGGCGTACGTGTTGTCGAAGTGGAGCTGCTCGAGCGAAGGCATGACTGGGGATAACGGCCGAGCCGGGCGAGGGCCTCCCTAACGCTGGAGGGTCGGCACCTTCATGCCCCGCTGGAAGGCAGGCCGGGAGCCTACGCGCTCCATCCACTCGGGGATGCCCGCCAGGGAGCGGAACAGCTCCGGGAAGGACTGTCGGGCACTCGCGAGCCACGGGTACAGGGAGATGTCCGCGATCGAGTACTCGCTCGCCGCGTAGTCATGGCTGCTGAGGTGCCGGTCCAGCACACCCAGCAGCCGCGCGGCTTCGTTCCGGAACCGATCGATGGCGAAGGGCACCTTCTGGGGGGCCGTGCGGGTGAAGAAGTAGAGCTGCCCGAAGATGGGGCCGATGGCGCTCATCTGGAACATCAGCCACTCCATCACCTTGGCCTTGCGCACCGGATCCGTCGGCATCAGCCGGCCCGTCTTCTCCGCCAGGTAGACCAGGATGGCGCCGGACTCGAATACCTTCAGTCCTCCTCCAGGGACTTCTCGGTCCACGATGGCCGGGATCTTGTTGTTGGGGCTGATGGCGAGAAACTCGGGCTTGAACTGCTCACCCTTGGCGATGTTCACCACATGGAGGGTGTAGGGCAGCCCCAGCTCCTCCAGGGCGATGGACACCTTGCGTCCGTTGGGTGTCGCGAATGTGTACAGGTCGATCATGTTCGCACTCCCGTGAGCTCCGCGCTCACGTGCCTGAGCCGCTCGGAGAGCTCCTTCGCGGCGCGCGCTCCGGACTCCACCGCCCCATCAATGTAGCCACAGCCCTCAATGGCCGTCTCCGTGCCGGCCCAGTGCACCCGGCCGCACGGCGTGCGCAGCGCGTCTCCAATGGCCGTGAGCGTCCCCGGCCGGGGCAGGCCCACGTAGCAACCGGTGCTCCACGGCTCGGCGATCCAGTCCAGGTCCGCGTAGGCGGTGGGCTTGAGGGCCTGCGGGCCGAAGAGGCGCGCCAGACACTCCAGCGCCGCGCGCCGGCGCTCCTCGGCGGGGCGCCCCGTCCAGGCTCGCGCCGTCTCTCCCAGGAAGAAGCCGACCAGGGCCGGGTGGTGTCCGTTCGCGCCCGTGTCATCGAAGCACAGCCGCACCGGCCCTCCATCACTCACCGCCTCGCCCGAGTAGCCGGCCTCCCTCCAGAAGGGGCGCGCGTAGGTGGCCACCACCTTGATGACGCTGCCCATGGGCAGCTCCGCGTGGGCGCGGCGGCGCGCGGCGGGCAGCTCCGCCCCGAAGTCCATCCGCTCGGCGAGCGCGGGAGGGGTCGCCACCACCGCGTACTGGCCGCGCCAGCTTCGCCCCTCGCCGTGCACCACCACGCCGTGCGCCTCCTGGAGGACCGCGCGGACGGGCGCGGAGAGCACCACGCGCGCCCCGAGCGGCTCGGCCAGGCGCAGGGCAATGCGCTGCGCGCCCCCTTCAATCCGCTCGGCCTGTGCGCCGTTCTCGATCTGGGACATCGGCATCAGCCCGCCGTTGGAGTGGACGTAGAAGAGGAAGTGGAGGAAGGACAGCTCGCCAGGCTCGGCGCCGAAGATGGCGCGGGTGGCGATGTCCAGCGCCGCGCGGGCACCCCAGCTGGGGACGTACCGCTGCTTCCAGGCCTCCAGGGTGAGGGCGTCCCACTCGGCGGCGCCAGGCGCGGTGTGGGGGTGCTCGAGCGGCACGCGGCGGGCCAGTCCGTCCAGCCGCCAGATGTTGCGCTGCAGATCCAGCAGGCTCAGCAGCGGGAGCGACGGCACCTTGCCGCGATAGGTGCGGCGCTCGCCGCGGACCTCCAGCACCTTGGTGCCCCGGTGGAACTGGGAGAAGCGCTTGAGGCCCAGCTCCTCCACCATCCGCAGCGCGTGTCGCTGGTGGGGGCCCAGCCACTGGCCCCCGAGGTCCACGACATCGCCGCCCACGGGCTGGCTCAGGGTGCGTCCGCCCACGCGATCGCGAGCCTCGAGCACCAGGACGGAGGCGCCGGCCCGGGTGAGTGCTCGGGCGGCGGTGAGCCCCGCAACTCCCGCGCCGATGATGATGACGTCTGCGTCCTGTGGTGCCATGTGCCCTCCGGGCGCACTGTAGACGGGTTGACGGGACGTGCGCAGAACTCCTAGGAGGAGGTTCGTGCGACCCATGGATCTTGCCGAGCGATTGCGCCAGGTGTCTCCCGGCGCGGCGAACCTGCTGCTGAGCGCCGCGCTGCCGCGCGTCATCCCGTCTGCCAGCGGGCTGGGCATTCGGGTGGAGGAGGTGTCTGACGAGAGGGCGCGGATGTCGGTGCCGCTCAAGCGGCGCACGAAAAACCACGTGGGAGGCCTGTACTTTGGCGTGCAGATGACGCTGGCGGAGCTGACGGGGGGGCTGTGGCTGCTGCGGCGCTTCCCGCCGCGTGAGTACCGCTCGCTGGTGAAGCGGGTGGAGGCGGACTTTCGCGCGCAGGGGCGAGGGACGGTGTCCGCCGTATGCGAGCCGCCCGCGGAGGTGTTCTCCACGCTGGCGGGGGCGCTGCGGCAGAAGGGGGACAAGGCCCAGGCGTGGGTGCCGGTGACGCTGCTGGCGGAGGATGGCGGCGTCGTCGCCGAGGTGCGCTTCCTGGACTCGGTGAAGAAGCTCTGAGCGGCGCAGCCGGGTGCTCAGGCCGCGCGCCGGAGGAATCGAGCGTAGCGCTCCTCGAGGAACGCTTCGCGTGGCCATTGGTCGGGCCTGACGGGTTTTTGAATGGGCTGCCCGTCGAAGGCCTTCAGGGCATGCTCCAGCGTAGGGCCATCACGTGTGTCCCGCAGCTCGCGCGAGAGCTCAATGCGTCCATTCGGGCTAATGCCAAGCAGATCCGCGTCAAACGCTCCGTGATGCAGGTGGCACAGCGCCAGGCCGTTCGGCACCGCGGGAACGCCACGCTCGTCACGGTCTGGGAGGATGTGCGCGGCCTGCAGCAGTTCAGGGCGGGGCAGGCGGCAAATGGCACAGCGGTGCTCGTAGGCGTGAAGCACGTGCAGCCGGAACGCCTCTTGGTGGATGCGCTTCTTCGCCTGGACGGTGATGTATCCGCGCCGGATGCGGTCCGCTGTCGCGTCATGGAGCGCCGTGCCTGGAGGCTCCAAGCTCATGGATTCGTCCGCCATCACCTCGCACGTGAGGGTACGCGCGTCGAAGCGGGAGATGTAGGCAGGCCAGATGGGGCGATACATGCCGGGTTCCACACCATAGAAGTAGATGAGGGGGGCTTGCAGATCCTTGGCGCGGGCGAGGAGTTGGTTGGAGTGGTTGCCTGGATCCCCTCCTTTGAAGCGGTAGAAGAAGGCCCCATCATCGGAGGCAAGATCTTCATAGCGGGGGATGCGGCCGCGCCGCGGCACAGTGGTCTTGATGGACAGGGCGCCACCCCGCATCTGTCGCGGGCGAAAGATGCCCTCGGCCTTCGTAGCGAAGTAGAGAAGCTCTCCACGGAAGGTGAAGCCTTGGGTCAGCACGTCCCACGGGAGCAACGCCCCATGCAACCGCGTCAGCTCCGCGAGCTGCTGGAAGGCGGCCTGCCGGATGGGCCAGTCAGGGTCCGTACTGGAGAGGGTGGAAGTGGGCATGTCCTCGAGTGAGGCACAGCGTACCATTTTGAGAGGCGAGGACGAGGGGCCTATGCTGCGGAACCCAACGGGGGCGGGGGAGCGAGGCTGCGTCTGGTAGAACCGACGGCAATGGTACACTCTGAGCCAATGCTCCACCCTCCCACAATGCCGCTTGCATCTGTCTGGGCCCTTGCCGCTCTTCTTGCTTGTGGCGGATGCAAGGAGCGCCCGCGGGAGTCTCAGGTCGAGGGCCAGAAGATGGCGCAAGATCTCGGGCTTTCCTCGAGCCTGCCCACGGATGCAGGGCTACACGAAAGCGCGAGCAGTAGGGGCTACACTGATTCTTCACCAGTGGGAGGGGAGTCGGCCGTCCTTATCCAGAGCTTGGAGGCGATAGGTGGTGAAAAGGACATCGACAATCGCTACCTCTCAACTGTCAGTGTGGATGCCCGACTTGGTGAGGAGATGCAGATATGTAGCGGTGTGGCTATCGGTCGCCGCCTCATCCTGACAGCAGGGCATTGCGTGTGTTTTCGCCGCAAGGCAACCCTGCCTCGAGGCCAAGGCGAGGTTGTCATTGACACGTCGATGTGCGCGGAGCGCGCGACTGTGGGAACAATCGTCTATGAGCGTAGGGAAGGCAGCGAGGAGGAGTCTGGAGCCTCGACTCATGTCTACGGGGGGATCATCCGGCCGCACCCGGAACTCCAGATCGTGCTCGATGGACAGGGCCATGTAGTGGCGAGTCAGGCGGATCTCGCCGTGGTCATCTTGGATGGTCCGCTGAAAGAGGATGGGATTCACCCTGTCCCCGTGGCTGATACCGAGGTTCAACTGGGCGAGCCCCTTACGGTTGTTGGCCACGGGTATGATGAATTCGCGCAGGTGTTCGGTCGCGACCGCCGCTTCAACAGAAACAACGCCGCCCGAACCCTGCCGTCGGAGGGGGGAAGAGTCCTCATACGGCAGTCAGGGGGACATCTCTATCGGCATGACAGCGGCGGCCCCTGTCTGCGAGAGCGAGCAAGGCAGACCGTGCTTGTCGGCGTTTCGAGTAGATGGTTGGGCGAGGGGGCCGCATTCACGAGCACATATGGCTACCGGGGGTGGTTATGGGACGAACTCCAGCGCGTTGAGGGGGAGAAACCGACCCGAGCGACGAAGCCTCACGATCGGAAGAGATGATCTCTATCGAGGACTGCCAAGGGGGTCCCATGGTCTGTCAGAAGCTGGCCGCTCTGGTGGCTATATTGGTGCTGGCGATCGGTGGGTGCGCGGGCCCGACCGTCATGCCAGAGAGTCCCAGGGAATATCCCTCCTACCAGTTGGGGGCTTTTCGCGGGCACTCTGTCGTATCAGAGAGCATTCTGGACACTACGAATCGCTATATGTCTGTCGTCAGGGTCACAGCGAGATTCAGGCGGAAGGAGGGGATGGCCTTCAAGACATGCAGCGGAGTGCTTATCCATCCTCGCCTTGTACTGACAGCCGGGCATTGTGTGTGTACGCGCCGGAGGGCTGGGCTGCCGGGGGGCAAGAGTGAGTTTGTCGTGGACCGGGGTACGTGCGCTCCGACAGCGATGGTTGAGACGGTGTTTTATGAGCCATTGATGGAGGAAATAGAGAAGAGCCTTGTGCAGAGTTCCCGATGGCCAACGACCTTGGTCGCCTACAGTGGTGAGGTGCGGCCAAACCCTGAACTCAGGATCGTGTATCCCAGCGAAACAGACAACCAGGAGTTGGCGAGCAACGCGGATCTGGCTGTAATCGTGTTGCGCAGATCGATAAAGGGTAAGATTGGCGTCGTCCCACTGGCGGAGAAGCAGATCAAGGTTGATGACTCCATTGTCATGGTGGGCTATGGCGCTGCAGAGCCTGAGGGGCCTGAAGGAAGTCGCCGCATTGGCATGAACAAGGTCGTGTCAGTGGAGGATGGGGTTGGCAGGATCTTTCGTGTCACGAAGCCGCTCTTCATTCCGCCCACCTTCGTCCAGGGAGAGCCTCTCTTCATGAGAGAGGACGGCTCCTATGTCCTCAAGGGTGACAGTGGGGGCCCCTCTTTCCGCGAAGAGGACGATGGGACTTTCAGGCTCGTGGGAATCGCGAAGACGGCCTACAGGCTGCCGGTGGAGTTCTCCGAGTATACGAGCACCTACGCCTACCGCGACTGGATCGATAAAGAGCTCGCGAACGCCGGGCGAGAGGATACCGACTGAGCGCTCAGCGCGGCTCTTCCAGCAGGAAGTCGGCGACGTCCTTCCACAGCTTCTCGAACTGGGGCCGGCGGAAGCCGGAGCCGGAGATGAGCCAGTCCACGTGCGGCGGCTGGTGGGTCGGCTGATCGAAGTGCCCGATGGCGTCCAGGTGATCCGCGCGCACGGCCCCCACCACCCGCCCGTATACCTGTGAGCGCGTGGGGACGATGCCATCACAGGCCTGCGGGCCGGGCAGCGCGCCGAAGGCCTGCACCAGCGCCGCCGTCTGCTCGGCGGTGTGGAGCGGGATCTTGTTCAGCGGCATCCGCTGCGTCTGGCCATAGAAGACCGAGTACACCGTGTGGGTGAGCTGCGCGTACGGATCCAGGCCCGCGGACAGCCGGGTGCGCAGCGACGGCGGCCGAGACTGCGTCACCACCGAGCCGTAGCGCACGCCCGGCCGGTCCTCGCACCCCGCGTTGAACAGATCAATCCCCTCGGGGGTGAGCTGTGGAATCAGGGAGGTGTCGTTGCCCACATCCCCCAGGAAGCGGGAGACCGCCTCGCGCCGATCCGCCGAGAAGTCCCCCAGGAGCTGATCAAAGAGCTGATCCAGCAGCGTGTGCTTCCACCCGAGCTGATTGTCCGCCCGTGACAGCAGGTGCCCCAGCCGGAAGGCCACCTTCAGCGGCAGCCGCCCGAAGCGCAGCACGTACACCGTGAAGAGCGAGAGCAGCTTCAAGAGCTGCTGTCCGAAGAGCCCCAGGAAGAAGGAGGCCAGCGGCGTGCCCGCATGAGGGGTGGAGACCGTCACCACCGTGCGGACGCGGCTCGCGTAGGGCTCCAGCGCCAGCCCCTCGCGCAGCGAGGCCCCCGGGCTGACGAACAGCCGCGAGTCCAGCCCTCCCGTCGAGTGGCCGATCAGGTGGATGGGCCCCTCGCCCGCGCCGGCCGTCTCCTGGACACCCTTGAGCAGATCCGCGGCGCGCTGCCGGATGGAGGCGGTGGGGTGGGAGCGGATGGCCACCACCTCGGCCTCCACTCCCCGCCGGGCGAGCTCCGCCGCCAGGAAGTCTCGGACGTGGCCGTAGTAGACCAGCTCCCCCAGGTTGGTGAAGCCAAAGAAGCCGGGGACCAGGTAGATGTAATGCTTCACGGACATTCCAGTGAACCTTCCGGCCTCTTGGCTCCCGACTCAAGCCCAATGCGCGGCCAGGCGCCGGGAGTTGACGTGAGCCCCCTCCCGGGAAAGAACAGCCCCCCACGCCTCATCTCAGGAAGGACGCCCGCCCGTGTACCGCTTGCTGCTCGCCCTTGGCCTGCTCCTGGCCCTCCCCGCCCACGCGGAGGAGGGGATGTGGACCTTTGACGCCTTCCCTTCCGAGGCCGTGAAGAAAGCCTACGGCTTCGCTCCGACGCAGGCGTGGCTGGACTCGGTGCGGCTGGGCTCGGTCCGCCTCGCCGGAGGGTGCTCGGCCAGCTTCGTCTCTCCCCATGGCCTGGTGATGACCAACCACCACTGCATCCGCGGCTGCGTGGAGGATCTGTCCTCGCCCCAGAAGGATCTGCTGGCCACCGGCTTCTACGCCCCCGAGACGAAGGACGAGCCGCGCTGCCCCAAGGTGGAGGCCAACCAGCTCGTGGAGATGAAGGACATCACCGCGCGGATGAACTCGGCCACGAAGGGGCTCACTGGCGCGGCCTTCAACACCGCCCTGAAGGCGGAGACGGCGAAGGCGGAGGCGGAGTGCGCCACCGGGCCGGACGTGCGCTGCGACGTGGTGACGCTCTTTCACGGCGGCAAGTACCACCTCTACAAGTACCGCCGCTTCCAGGACGTGCGCCTGGCCTTCGCTCCCGAGTTCTCCATGGCCAGCTTCGGCGGCGATCCGGACAACTTCAACTTCCCCCGCTACGGGTATGACGTGGCCTTCCTGCGCGTGTGGGAGAACGGCCAGCCGGCCAGGAGCCCTCACTACCTTCCGTGGGCGAAGCAGGGCGCGCGGGAGGGGGAGCTCGTCTTCGTCTCCGGCCACCCCGGCGGCACCGAGCGCAAGAGCACCGTGGCCGAGCTGGAGTTCCAGCGGGATGTGGCCCTGCCCTACACCCTGCTGTACCTGGCGGAGCTCCGAGGCATGCTGCGCGAGTTCTCCCAGGGCTCGCCGGAGCGGCTGCGCACCACCCGCGCCCGACTGCGCTCGGTGGAGAACGCCCTCAAGGCGCTCAGGGGCCGCCACCAGGCGCTGGCCGATCCGGCGCTGCTGGCGCAGAAGCGCAAGGACGAGGCGGCGCTGCGGGCCCGGATCATCGCCCGTCCGAAGCTGAAGGCCTCGACCGCGGGGGCCTGGGAGGAGATCTCCCAGGCGCTCGAGCTGCACCGCCCCATGCTGGCCGAGCACCGGATGAAGGAGGTGGGGGATGGCTTCCAGTCCGAGCTCTTCACCCTCGCGCGCCACCTGGTGCGCGCCGCCGAGGAGCTGCCCAAGCCCAACGCCGAGCGGCTGCGCGAGTACACGGAGGCCCAGCTCCCCTCGCTGCGCCAGCAGCTCCTGCGCGAGGCGCCCATCCCCGCGGAGCTGGAGGTGGCGACGCTGACGTTCGGCCTCAACCGGCTGCGGGAGACGCTGGGCGCGGATGATCCCTTCGTCCAGGCGGTGCTCGGCCGCGAGGCGCCGGCGGAGCTGGCGCGCGCGCTGGTGGCGGGCTCGAAGCTGCAGGACGTGAAGGTGCGCCAGGCGCTGCTGGAGGGCGGCAAGGCCGCGGTGGAGGCCTCCCAGGATCCGATGGTGGTGCTGGCGCGCAAGGTGGACGCGGAGGCGCGGGCGGTGCGCAGGCGCTACGAGGACACGGTGGAGGCGGTGCTCAAGCGCAACAGTGAGCGGCTGGCCCAGGCGCACCTGGCGGTGTACGGCACCAGCGGCTACCCGGACGCCACCTTCACCCTGCGCCTCAGCTACGGCGTGGTGAAGGGTTGGGAGGAGAACGGCCGCGCGGTGCCGCCGCTCACCACCTTCGCTGGCGCGTGGGCGCGACACACGGGCAAGGAGCCCTTCAAGCTGCCCGACTCGTGGCTGGCGGCCCAGGGCAAGGTGCCGCCCGAGACGCCGCTGGACATGGCCACCACGAACGACATCATCGGCGGCAACTCCGGCTCGCCGATGGTGAACAGGGACGGGCACGTGGTGGGGCTCATCTTCGACGGGAACCTGCACTCGCTCGGGGGCAGGTACGCCTACGTGCCGAAGACGAATCGCGCGGTCGCCGTTCATGGAGCGGGGATCCTCACCGCGCTCGAGCACCTCTACGGCGCTCGGCGCCTCGTGGAGGAGCTGCGCGCCACCCAGGCCCGGTGAGTGCGCTTCTCTCCTACCCAGGGGCACCGCTCCCTGGGCTCCAGCACCAGGCGACAGAGAGGGTTGTGCGCCGCGTCAGCGATGACCACCTCTCAAGGAGATCAACAGCAGCGATTCACACCCACCACACCGTGTGATCCTCCAGCGGGCTCTGTGCGACCTCGCCCTGGCCGAAAGCGTCGCCGGCTGGGATCCGGGAGTGTTCATGCGCTAACGTTCCCCCCGGTCCCGGGGGGGAGGGAGGTTTGTATGGTGGAGGCACCGGAACCCGAGGCCCCTCAAGTGGTGGCCATCATGTTCACGGCGATGGCCGTGTCCGACGCTCAGCCCCTGCAGGAGGGGGGCCTGGAGCTCGCGCTGCGCGAGGAGCACGGCCGGCTCATCCGGGAGCTGCTGCCCTCCCAGGGCGGGCGAGAAGTGAAGATGCTGGAGGACGGCTTCCTGCTCGAGTTCGACGGGGGGCTGCCCGCGGTGCACTTCGGCCTGGCGCTCCAGGAGGCCGTGGCGGAGCGCAACCGGCTGGCGCCGCCGGAGCAGCACCTGGAGTTGCGCATCGGCGTCCACCTGGGGCCCGTTGTCCACCGGGAGGGTGACGTCTTCGGTGAGGGGGTGAACCTCGCCGCTCGCATCGAGGCGCTCGCCCGTCCCGGCACGCTCTATGTCAGCGAGGCGGTGGCGCTGGAGCTGGAGGCCCACCCGCTGCCGCAAGCCGTGCGGCTGGAGCGGGCCGGGCTCAAGAACATCCGCCTGCCGGTGCGGGTGTTCCGAGTCGAGCCGCGGGGCTACCCCGTCCGCCCGGCGATCTTCGCCCGGGTCCGCTCGTTCATCACCCAGCTCCGCCCCGGGAGTTGAATGCCCGCGCGGGGGCGCTAGGTTCGGCCCATGTCCGAACTCACGCTCATCGTCGCGTCGAAGAACTACTCCTCCTGGTCACTCAGGCCGTACCTCGCGCTGGCGCATACCGGGCAGCCCTTCCGCGAGGTGTTGGTGACGCTGGATGAGGCGGAGACCGCCGCGAACATCGCCCAGTACTCGCCCAGCGGCCGCCTGCCGGTGCTGCGCCACGGGGCGCTCACCGTCTGGGACTCGCTGGCCATCTGCGAGTACCTGGCGGAGACGTTCCCCCAGGCGCGGCTGTGGCCCCAGGACACGGAGGCCCGCGCGGTGGCGCGCTCGGTGGTGGCGGAGATGCACTCCGGGTTCTCCGCGCTGCGGCAGAACATGACCATGAACATCCGCGCCCGGAAGCCGGGGATGGGGCGCGCTCCCGGCGTGGCCGAGGACATCGCCCGGATCCGCGCCCTGTGGGGCGACTGCCGGGCGCGCTTCGGGCAGGGCGGGCCGTTCCTCTTCGGACACTTCACCATCGCGGATGCCTTCTACGCCCCCGTCGTCACCCGCTTCGTCACCTATGACGTGGAGCTGGACGCGGTGGGCAAGGCCTACCGGGACGCCGTGCTGGAGCTGCCGGCGTTGAAGGCCTGGTCGGAGGCCGCCAGGAGCGAGCCGCCGGTGAAGCGCTACCAGTAGGGCCCGCCGCTGGGGCTCAGAGGCCGAGCGCGGTGAGCTGCGCGTCGAAGGCCGGCGCGTCGGTGAAGAGGTGGCCGCGGAGGCCGAGCGCGTTGGCGGCCTCGACGTACTCGGGCAGATCATCGAAGAAGGCGGCCTCGTGGGGCGCGCAGCCGGCGCGCTCCAGGGCGAGCTGGAAGAAGGCCGGCTCCGGCTTCACGTGGCCCACCTCGCAGCTCATCAACACCGCGTCGAAGCGCTGGAGCAGCGGCAGCCGCGGCCGCAGGTACGCCACGTGGAGCGCGTTGGTGTTGGACAGCAGCACCAGCGTTACCCGGCCCACCAGCCCCTCCACGCGCGGCAGCACCGCCTCGTGCACGGTGAAGTGGCTGCTCCACAGCGGGGCGAACTCCGCCATGGGCAGCTCCACCCCGAGCGCCCCGCACACCTCGCGGCGGATGCCCTCCGCGTCCAGCAGGCCCCGGTTGGCCGCCGTCCAGCCCGCGCCGGTGAGCCGCTGCGCCACCTCCTGAGGAGGCAGCCCCGCCCGCGCCCCCAGCCGGAGGAAGAGCAGGGCGTTGTCGTGGAACACGAGGACGTTGCCCAGATCGAGGATGACAGCGCGCGGCGGCGTCATGGCCTCCTCCTAGGTCCGGTAGCTGGCCGCCGAGGACTGCATCTGCTCGGCCACCTCTTGGAGCGCGCGGGTGGCCCGGGTGGTGGCCTGCAGGCTGGCGACGGTCTCGTTCATCATCCCGGACAGGTCCGTCACCGCGCCGAAGATCTGGGCGATGCCCTCGTTCTGCTGGCTCACCGCGGAGGCGATCTGCCGCACCGCCGCCGAGTTGTCCTGGATGATGCCGATCAGCTCCCTCAGGTTCTCTCCGCTGGCGCGCACCTGCACCAGCCCCTCCTCCATGCGCTCATAGCCCAGCTCCGTCATCCTCGCGGTGGAGAGGATGGCCTGGCTGATGTCGCCGAGGATGTCGCGCACGCGCTCGGTGGCGTGGATGGACTGGTCCGCCAGGGAGCGGATCTCCCGCGCCACCACCGAGAAGCCCTTGCCGTTCTCGCCGCCGCGCACCGCCTCGATGGCGGCGTTGAGCGCCAGCATGTTGGACTGGTCCGCCAGGGCCTTCACCGTCTTGGTGATGCCGCCGATCTGCCGCGTGCGCTCGTTGAGCTGGGAGATGCTGTACGCCATCTGCGACACCTGGTTGCGCAGATCCTCGAAGCCCCCGAGGCTGCCGAGGATGGCGGCCTCGCCCGAGCGGCCCACGTCCTCGGCGCGGGAGGCCACGCGCAGCACCGCGTCCGCGTTCTCCGCGGCCAGCAGGGAGCTCTGCTTGATCTCCTGCGCCGTCACCTGGGTCTGCTGGAGCGCGGCGGCCTGGCGGGCGATGTTGCGCTCCTGCTGCCGGTTGGCCTCCTGGAGGTTGGCCACGGTGTCGTTGAGCACGCGCATGCCGTGCTGCAGGCCGGCCGAGCTGTCCCGCAGCTGGCCCACCATGCGGGCGAAGGCGTTGGCCAGCTCCCCCACCTCGTCGTTCCTGTCGCTGATGGGCAGGGACTGGGTCAGGTCCCCCTGCTGGATGATGTGGCCCACCATCGCGCTCAGGGCCCGGATGGGCTGGGTGATGCGGCGCGCCAGCAGGTAGGAGCCCACGGCCGCCACCGCCGCGAAGAGGGCTGCCAGCCCGAGCCCCAGCACGTTCGCGTGGGTCACCGTGCGGTAGGCCTCCCCCGGATCCACCCGCGCCACGAAGCGCCACCCATCTCCCACGTCCGGCAGCTCGGGCCCGTTGTCCACCACGGCGGTCAGCAGGTCCGCGCCGGAGTGCGGCGCCCCGCCACTCGAGTCGAGCAGCAGCGTCCCATTCGGCTGGCGCACCTCGAGGACCAGGCTGCTCTGGGAGCGCTTGCGGACGCTCGCCAGGGAGTGCTCCACCACCTTGCCCAGCCGCGCCCAGTCATAGGCGGCCAGCAGCACGCCCAGCTTCCGGGGCTCGGCCGGGCTGTAGATGGGGAGCGCCAGCAGCAGCACCCGCGCGCCAAAGGCAGGGTGCTCGGCCGTGGAGAGCCCCGCGTCCGTCACCCGCTCCTCCAGGGCCGCGCGGAACCAGGGGCTGTCGAGCACCTGGGCCTCCTGGCCCTGCCAGGCCGCGCGCAGCTCCGGAGCGCTGGCGGAGACGACCTGCCCCTCCAGGGTGAAGATGACCAGGCCTCGGAAGGTGGGGGAGCGCCGCGCGTAGGAGGCGAGCTCCAGGTCGCTCCCGGCCGGGTCGCCGCTCTGGAGCGCCTCGCGCAGGGCGTGGTCCTCCGCCCAGCTGCGCACGTCCGCCTCCCGCTCGGCGAGCGTCGCCTCCACCAGATCCCGGACGCCCGCCACCTGCAGCTCCAGCGAGCCCTGGACCTGCTGCCTCATCCATCGCTGGATCTCGAAGGAGAGGATCCACGCGAAGGCCAGCAGTGGCACCGCGGCCACCAGGGTGGTGTAGAGCGTCAGGTGCCCGCGCAGCTTGAGAGTGCCAAGGAGGGGGAATTTCATAGGGCTCGGGAGAGGAGCAGGTGCCAGCGCGGCAGCCCCCCAGGCCCTGGGGCCTGGCCCCCAAGGGGCGCCCGAGCGTATCAGAGCCCGGGCGCCGCCCCACTACCTCCTGCTAGCTAGAGCACCGGGACACGCCTCGGCAGCTCGCGGGCCGGGACGTTGGAGTAGTCCGCGTCCAGATCCAGCACCAGGCGCTGGAGCGCCCGTTTGCTGAGCGCCTTGCGCAGCCGCCCGAGGAACTGCGGCGGAGCGGCGATGATGAGGCGCTCGAAGGCGTGCGAGTCCACCCCGCGGTCCAGGCGCCCGGCCAGCTCCCGCGCGAACCGAATGTGCTCCATCTCCTGGCGCGCATCCGGCTCCTTCTCCTCGTTGGGGCCATGGAGTGTGCCGGCGTTGGGGTTGTCCCGCTGCTCCTTCAGGTCGCCCTCGTGCGCCCGGCTCTCCTCGTGGCGGAGCTCCTCCAAGAGCCTCCAATCCTCACCCCGCGCATCCGCGGAGAACAGCCGCATCCGGCTCGCGTTGCCCACCAGAATCCAGAGCTTGTCCGCCATCGTGATCCTCCTACAAGGAGGGATGCGGAGCGCCGCGGCGCCCGGCAAGCTTCCGGGCCCTGCCAGCCCTTGTGTCGTATGCCGGGGGAGCGACCGTACGGGGCCTTTGCCTCGCCTGTCTGCCTGGAATATGCCCAGGGGGCCGGGGGCCAGCCCCGGCGGTGGAGGCCTCATGCGGGAGATGGGAGAAGCTGCGGCCGGCTGGCTGGTGGGCAGGCTGGCGGAGATGGAGCAGGCGCTGGCGGCGCTGGTGGAGGTGAACTCCTACACGGAGAACCCCGAGGGCGGCCGGAAGGTCGGCGCGCTCCTGCTCGAGCAGCTCAAGGTGCCCGGGCTGTTCGCCGAGGTGGTGATCAGCACCCGGTACGCGGATCACCTGGTGTTCCGCTCCCGAGGCAAGGCCGGGCTCCCGCCCGTGGCGCTGGTGGGGCACCTGGACACCGTCTTCCCTCCGGGGAAGTTCGAGGGCTACCGCAAGGATGGGGCGCTGCGCCGGGGCCCGGGGGTGCTGGACATGAAGGGAGGGCTCGTCGTCATTGCCTGGGCCCTCAAGGCGCTGGTGGCCGCCGGGGGGCTGGAGGCGCTCCCGCCCCTGCGGCTGGTGGTGGTGTCGGACGAGGAGGTGGGCTCGCCCGAGGGCCAGAACGTCATCCGCGCCGCCATTGGCGGAGCCCAGTCCTGCCTGGTCTTCGAGTCCGGCCGCGCGCAGGACGCCATCATCACCCGGCGCAAGGGCACCGGGGCGGTGAAGGCGGTGGCGCACGGCAAGGCCGCCCACGCGGGCAATGCCCACCAGGAGGGCGCCAACGCGCTCTGGGCGCTGGCCCGCTTCGTTGACGCGGTGCAGCAGCTCACGGACTACCCACGCGGGTTGACGGTGAATGTGGGCCGGGTGCTGGGAGGGCTGGGGAAGAACACCGTGCCGGATCTCGCCGAGGCGGATGTGGATCTGCGCTTCTGTACGCGCAGGGAGGGGGAGGAGCTGCTGCAGCGCTTCCAGGAGGCCGCCGCTCGCGCCGCCGCGGGCATTCAGGGCACTCGCATCGAGCTGGCGGGCGGCGTGTCGCGTGAGCCGCTGGAGCGCACCGAGGCCTCCGCGGCGCTCATGGGCGCCTATGGCGCCTGCGCCCACATCTCCGGCCTGGGTCGGGGCGAGGCGCCGCTCGTGGGCGGTGGCTCGGATGCCAGCACCTCGTCCGGCATGGGGATTCCCTCCATTGACGGGCTGGGGCCGCGCGGCAAGGGGTTCCACACCGTGGAGGAGTACATCGAGGTAGACACGCTCATCCCCAAGGCCCAGGCCCTGGCCCGCTTCCTGGCCTCCCTGGCCGCGTAACCTGCTCGCTCGGTGATTCCGTGAAGCGGTGCGGCGGGGTAGAACCGGGGTATGCGGACCCTCGGCATCTCCCTCTCTGGCCTGATCGCGCTCTCGCTGGCTCTCGTCGCCCCTCCTGCCCATGCCCAGCAGGACGAGGGCGGGTTCGGGTTGGATCTCTCCGGCTCCGACTCCGCCCAGTCCGAGACCCCGGACACGCAGGACGCCGCCTCCGAAGAGGAGGAGGTACAGCCCGGCGGCATAGGCCTGGACCTGAGCGGAGAGACGAGCAGCCCGGAGCTGCTGCCGCGCCTGGTCCTGCTGGGGCTGGACACGCCGGAGCGCGCGGGCGCCGCGGTGGCCAGCCGCTGGCTGCGAATGCTCTATGGGGCCGCGCGGAGCAACGGGCAGTGGGTGCTGAGCGCCCCGCTGAAGGAGGTGCGTCAGCGGCTGGGAGGGGGCTACAAGGCGGCGCTGCGGTGCTCGGAGCCCTCGTGCCTGGCCGAGCCCGCGGACCAGCTCGAGGCGGATCTGGTCGTCACCGCGCGCCTGGCGCTGGAGGACGCGGGGTGGACGCTGCGGCTGTGGACGTATGATCGCGACCGCAACAAGGTGGAGGTGGACGCGGTGACGGGCCGCAACCCGCGGGACGCGAAGTTCCAGAAGGCGGGCGCCGAGCTGCTGGCGGAGCGGCTCAAGGCGCTGGCCCGGCCCCGCGCCGTGCTCAAGGTGAACGTCAATGTGCCGCAGGCGGTGGTCCGCCTGGGCGAGCGGACGCTGGGCGTGGGTGGCGTCGAGGCGCGCGTGTCCCCGGGCGAGCAGAACCTCATCGTGGAGGCGGACGAGTTCACCCCGTACGCGAAGACGATCACCCTGCCGCCCGGTGAGAAGACGACGGTGGAGGTGTACCTCGAGTCCGCGGGCCCGGCGCCTGACAGCCCCTCGGAGGTGGTGGCGGAGGCCACGCGGAAGTCAGAGGGCCCCTCGGCGCCCTCCATCCTCCGCCGGCCGGCGCTCTATACGGCGGTGGTGGGGCTGCTCACGGTGGGTGCGGGAGTCGTCGTCGGCATGCAGGCGAAGGAGATCGCCGATCGCGCCCCGGACGCGGACGGCAACGGCATCGCGGACATCACCCGGCGCGAGCGCATCGACGGGCAGAGCAAGGCCAACCTCTCCACGGCGCTCATGGTCGGCGGCGCCGCGGCGGTGGGCGGCAGCGTGGCGTGGCTCGTGCTCGTCCCCACGCACAGCGAGCCGCCCAAGGCGGCCCCGAGCGTGGCCTCCGGCGGCGCCAGCGGTGGCACCACCGGGCTTCACCTCGTCCTCGGCGGGAGCTTCTGAAAGTGAGGGCGCTCTACCTCCGCTCGCCTCTGCTGCTGTGTGCGGTCCTCTTCGGCGTCGCCTCGGGCTGCGCCATCGACTTTCCGGACGAGCTGCCGTACTCCTGTGAGACGGACGAGGACTGCGGCGGCACGGGCCACATCTGCACCACGCTGCCGGACACGCGCCGCTATTGCTGCCTGCCGGAGCCCGAGCTGTGCAACCAGATCGACGACGACTGCGACGCCGTCGTGGACAATCTTCCTACCGGCCCTTGCGCCACCAGCGCCGAGTAGCCTCGTTGGGGTTTCCAAACATGAAGACGCTTTCCCTCTCCCTGCGCCTGCTGCTGTGTGCAGTCCTCTTCGGCGCCGCCTCGGGCTGTGTCGTCGACTTCCCGGATGAGCTGCCCTACGCCTGCGAGGCCGACGAGGACTGCGGCGGGAAGGGCTACATCTGCGCGGCGCTGCCGGACACGCGGCGCTACTGCTGCCTGCCAGAGCCCGAGCTGTGCAACCGCCTGGACGACGACTGCAACGGCAGCGTGGACGATCTCACGGCCAGCGACTGCTACACGGGCCCCGAAGGGACGAAGGACGTGGGGGCCTGCCGCCCGGGCAAGCCCGTGTGCGGCAGTGACGGCAATGTCCTCTGCATCGGCCAGGTGGTCCCCACCGACGAGACGTGCAACGGCAAGGATGACAACTGCAACGGCGCGGTGGACGAGACCTTCGACTTCCGGACGGGCCACGACAACTGTGGCCGGTGTGACCAGGTCTGCGGTGCGCTCCAGGACTGTATGGCGGGCGAGTGCGTGGCGAAGCGGGAGACCGCGTGCGCCAATACCACGGATGATGACGAAGACACCAAGATCGACTGCGAGGACACGGACTGCACCAACCTGCCGTGTGGCGAGGGTTGCGTCTGCCTCGGCGGCGTCAAGGCCGAGGGCAACTGCGGCAACACCGTGGATGACGAGGGCGATGGCCCGGCGGACTGCGCGGACACGGACTGCAACCTGAAGAGCTGCGGCGCCGGCTGCATCTGCATCAACAACGTGCGGGGTGAGGGAGACTGCGGCAACGGAGCCGATGACGAGGGCGATGGCCCGGTGGACTGCGCGGACTCGGACGACTGCACCGACAAGGCGTGCGGCGACGGGTGCGTCTGCCGGGGTGGCGCCAAGACGGAGGATCTGTGCGACGACAGCCTGGACAACGATGGTGATGGGACGCTGGGCCCTCCCCCCACGAACACGGACTGCCAGGACGCTGACTGCACCGGCAAGTCCTGCGGCGTGGGCTGCGTCTGTGAGTCCCTGGGCCGTAAGGAGGTGCTGTGCTCGGACGGCCTCGACAACGATGGGGACACGCAGATCGACTGCGCGGACGCGCACTGCAACAACGTGGAGTGTGTCCCCAACGAGACGGGCGCCAGGTGCAAGTCGAACCTCTGCGCGGAGAACCGCTGCAACGACTCGCTCGACAACGACAATGACGGCAAGTCGGATTGTCAGGATTCGGACTGCGCGGGCCTGGCGTGCCGCAGGCCGAACGGTTCGGCGGGCACGTGCAGCGGGACGACGTGTCAGTGAGGTGTCCGGAAAGCTGAGGCTCGCGCGAGCCTCAATCCCCACGAGGGGGCATGTACGCTGTCCTGTCGTGGACTCGCGGGCGGCGGAGTGCCCGCGCATGAAGAAATGGGGGGCAGATCGGGTTGCTGAGGCGCCACACCATGGAAATCTTTCCCTCCCATGGGTGGCGACGACCTCATCGCACAGACCGTGCTCTCCAGCGCCTCCCCAGGTGACGCGATGCGAGGCGCTCAGGAGGCCTGGGAAGGTGCAGTCCTGGGCAACTACCAGCTCGAGCGGTTGCTGGGCGAGGGCTCCATGGGCCGCGTCTTCCAGGCGCGCCATGTCCGGCTGGGGCGGCAGGTGGCGCTCAAGGTGCTCCGCCCCCAGCACGCTCTGGATGGTGGCTTCGTCCGGCGCTTCTTCCAGGAGGCGCGCTCCGTCAACCAGATCAACCACGAGCACATCGTGGAGATCTTCGACTTCGTCGAGGAGCCGGAGCGGGGCCACGTCTTCTGTGTGATGGAGCTGCTGCGCGGGCAGAGCCTCGCCTCGGTGTTGAGCGAGGAGAAGCTGTCCCTCGCGCGCATCCAGCGCATTGGCGTGCAGGTGTGCGCGGCGCTCGGCGCTGCCCACAAGGTGGGCGTGGTGCACCGGGATGTGAAGCCGGACAACCTCTTCCTCGTCCATCGCAGCGGCCAGGCGGACTTCGTGAAGGTCCTGGACTTCGGCGTGGCGAAGATCCTCACCTCCGAGGGTACGGGCAACACCCTGGACGGCACCATCATCGGCACGCCGACGTACATGGCCCCGGAGCAGGCCGCCGGGCTGCCGGTGGATCACCGCGCGGACATCTACGCGGTGGGCAACCTGCTCTACGAGATGCTGGCGGGGCGCCCGCCGTTCCAGGCGCCCGCCTTCGGCCAGCTGGTGGTGCAGATCATCACGCAGGCGCCGCCGCCGCTGCCAGACACTCTGGCCTCGGGCGAGCCGATGCCACGGGCCCTGGCGGAGCTGGTGCTGCGCTGCCTGGCCAAGGATCCGGCCGATCGGCCCCAGGGGCTCGAGGAGGTGACGACGGCGCTGCTGACGCTGGGCGCCGCGCCGGCCGCGCTGCCGCCCGTGGAGGACGAGGAGATCCCCACCCGGCGCACGCTGATGAAGCCGGACTCGTGGCTGCTGCACCCGCGCCTGCCAGTGCTGTTAGGGGGCATGGCGCTGGCGATGCTGGCGGGCGCGCTCACCTGGAGCGGGTTGGAGCGGCTGCTCCGGTCAGGCGAGGCCCCGGCGGCGGCCTCGCTGGCCTCGTCCCCCATCACCCTCATGGTGCGCACCATGCCCGAGGGGGCGCGGGTGGTCCGCGTGGACACGGGCGAGGCGCTCGGCGTCACCCCGCTGGTGAAGGAGCTGCCGCGCGCGGAGGCCTCCCTGGGGTTGCGCGTGGAGCTTGCGGGCTACGTGCCCCTGGAGCGTGAGGTGCGGCTGGACTCCCACGCCGTCATCGAGGTTCCTCTGGCCAAGGCGCAGCAGGCCCCGCCGAACCGCGAGCCGGCGAAAGCTGCCCCGCGCAAGGAGATGAAGCGCGATGACCTCATCGATCCTTTCGCGCAGTAAGGGCTGGCGGTTGTGCGCCGTGCTGTTCGTGCTGTGGGGGGTGGCGCCCCTGCCCGCGGTGGGCGCGGAGATCTCCGCGGAGGCGAAGGCCCAGGCGCGCGTGAAGTTCGACGAGGGCAACGCAGCCTACGCGCGCGGTGAGTTCCGCCAGGCGCTGGAGGCGTTCGATGCGGCGTATCAGCTCGCGCCTCTGCCGGGCTTCCTCTTCAACGTGGCCCAGTGCCACCGCCAATTGGGCAACTTCGAGCGCGCCGCCTTCTTCTATCGGCGCTACCTGGCCCTCTCCGAGAAGGAGCCCGCCAACGCGGAGCTGGTGAAGGGGCTGATCGCGGAGATGGACGCCCAGGCGCAACGGGAGCCCGCGAGCCGCGCCGGGCGAGAGGGGCCCGCGGCGCAGGCGAAGGCGGTGGAGAAGGAGCGCCCCGCGGCGGTGCCCGTGAAGGGGCCGGAGGCGAGCGGAGCGCCGCGGCGGGTGAAGGAGGCCGAGCAGCGGGCCCTGGACCTCCGCAAGCGCCGCTCACTCTCGACGGCACCGAAGGGGCTGCCGCCGGCGGCGGTGCCAGCGGCGCCCGGGCCCGGGAAGAAGGAATCGCTGACGCGCAAGTGGTGGGTGTGGGCGGGGGCTGGGGTGGCGGCGGCCCTGGTGACGGGAGGCATCATCTATGCCACCACCGCTTCGGAGCCCCGCCCTACGACGCTGGGCACCATCCCGGTGCGCTGAAGCCCTCAGCCGGTCTGGGAGGAGGAGAGCTGCGCGCTGAGGCTGGCGCCGAGCCGGTCGAGGCGGGAGTAGAAGCTCGCCACGTCATGGAAGGTGAGCCGCACGTCCCCCAGCTCGAGCCGGGCTCCGGGCATGAGCGGGACGGGGCGGCCGGGCTCCAGCTCCACGCCATCGAGCTTCACCGGGCTCGCCTTGGGGAGGGCCTCGACCAGCCACTGCCCGTACGCGCTGGTGCGCAGCACCAGGTGCTCGCGCGAGACGGTGGCATCGTTGATCACGAACGCGTTGTGCGAGGCCCGTCCCAGCGGCAGCGCCTGGGGCGTCTCGCCGACCGAGACCAGCTCGAAGCAGAGCGCATCGCCCGCGGGCAGGCAGTCGCGCAGCTCCGCCGCCGGAAGCTGGGTGGCCGCGATGTTCTGCCGCCCGGTCTCCGGCACGTTCCACGCACCGGACTCCCACACCAGCCACGGGTGGGGGTAGCGGGCCCGGAACTTTTCCTTGAGAACCAGGTGCTGACGGACGAGGAGGGAAAGCAGGAGGGAGCGCGCCATGGGAGAATGGTAATCACCAGAGCCCATGCTCACGCAGTTGTCCAGGCGCTCAGGTGTCCACGAATGGGCGAAACCCCGCGGCTGGGTGTTCGGTCTGTCTACCTCACAGCACGTGGCGGGTGGAGGTGCATACCGCCAAGGCCAGGGCCGCCCGCGCTGGTGATGAGGGCGGCGCTCCCCGCTCTACCCGGAGCGTGAGAGGAGCTGGCCGGGGGTACCGGAGAGGAACGTAGGAGAGGAGGCTGAATCGGTCTCCGGGCGCGCCTGGAGCAGCGCCTGCTGCGTCGCGTAGGCCAGCGCCGTCTGCCCCTGGGGGAAGGGCGCCGCCTCTCCCGTGAGCGCCAGGAGCTGCTGGCGCACCTCGGCGCCCGTGGCGGTGCGGCGCTTCACGTCGCGCTCCAGCAGCCCCATCACCACCGCGTCCAGCTCGGGGGGCACCTCCGGGCGAAGCTGTGAGGGCGGCACCAGCTCCTGCTCCACCACGGCGCGCATCAGCTCCAGCTCATCCTGCCCCGCCAGCAGGCGTTGGCCGGTGAGCGCCTCGTGCAGCGTGAGGCCCAGGGCGAACAGGTCCGACCGCCCGTCGAGGCGCTGGTTGTAGACCTGCTCCGGGGACATGTACCCCAGCTTGCCGCGGATGTTGCCGGCCACGGTGAGCTGCGCGCGCGCCGTGTCTCGAGCAATCCCGAAGTCAGACAGCTTCACCTCGCCGATGCGGGACACCAGCACGTTGGGCGGGTTCACGTCGCGGTGGATCAGGTGCAGCGGATCGCCGTTACGGCCCGTCCGCTGGTGCAGGTAGTCCAGCGCCGCGGCCAGCTCCGCGCCCAGGAAGGCGACGGCGCCCGGTGGCAGCCCCTTCCAGCTCAGCGCCCGCAGCACCGTGCTCAGCGGCAGCCCATCCACGTACTCCATGGCCAGGAAATAGGTGTTGCCGTGCCGCCCGAGATCAAACACCTGGACGATGTTGGGGTGGTGCAGCGTGGAGCACAGCTCCGCCTCGCGGCGGAAGAGGGAGACGAACTCCGCGTCGTCCGCGTACGAGGGGAGGATGCGCTTGAGGGCCACCTGCTTCTCGAAGCCGCCCTCCGGGCTGTAGGTGGCGCGGTACACCTCCGCCATGCCGCCGGAGCCGATGCGCTCGTGCAGCATGTACTTGCCCATCACCTCCTGCTCGCGCAGCGCGGCCAGCGCCTGCTCCGTCTTGCTCAGGAAGTGCCGCGCGAGGATGGCGGTGGCCACCCCGGAGCTGAAGAGGAACACCGAGCGCATGATGATGAAGGGTGGGGTGAGCGTGAGCAGCGGCTGCTCGGGCATCAGCGGAAGGACGAAGAAGAAGTAGAGCAGCAGGTACTCCACCGCCGCGAGCGCCCCGGCCACCAGCGCCAGCAGCGGCTGCGAGCGCAGCGCCGCCAGCACCACCAGCGTGCCCCAGATGACGAGCGTGGGCGCGGTGAGCGCGTAGGCGGGCCCCTGGAAGCGCATGTCGAAGGCCAGCACCACCGAGGGGATGCTCACCTCGATGGCCACGTTGAGCCAGTGGATGGCGGGGTGGAACCAGCCGGCCTTCAGGGCCCGCCAGAGGACGGTGTAATAGAGGCACAGCACCACCACCAGCGACAGCAGCGCGCGGGTGAGGCCCCAGCCCATCTGCGGCCCCAGCGCCCCCACCGCCACCAGGCACGCCGCGGCCAGCCCCGCCATGTACCCGGCGACGGACGTCTCTCGCGCCTGGGCGTCTCGGCGCATGTGGTTCCGGAGGAAGCGGGAGACGGCGGTGGAGCGGGTGGCCATGGGCGCACAGAACGATAGTGCGAACAGGGGTTTGGCTGGCAGGGGGGCCGCAGAGGGACCCCTCAGGTCCTTTGAGGTCCAACCCCCTCGCTTCCGTGTCAGGTCGGGTCCGGGTAAAGTGCTACTGAAATGTTGCACCGGGGTATCCGCGCCGTGGCAGGTACGGAGGCCCCCTCCACATCGCTCCAGGGACAACCGAATGCGTCAAGCCACACGCCTCTGCCTGGCCGTGCTCGCCACGGGACTCCTCGCGCTCACTGGCTGCTCCGGTAAGGACGACTCTTTCTGTGGAGACAGCCTCGTCGAGGGTGCGGAGCAATGTGACGACGGCAACACCGCGGCGGGGGACGGCTGTAGCAGCACCTGCACCCAGGAGACCCAGGTACAGGCGTGCGGCAACGGGGTGCGTGAGATTGAGGAGGCATGTGATGACGGGAACGCGCAGGACGGGGATGGCTGCGAGAGCACCTGCATCCGTACGCCCCCGCCCATCACCCCGTGCGCGAGCCTGCCGCCGCTGAGCAGCGGGGCCACGTGCGAGGTGACGAAGGCGGGCACCACGAGCGCGCGCCTCTTCCAGGGCGTGGTGCTCAAGGACGGCGCGGTGCTCAGCGGAGGCCAGGTGCTGGTGGACGCGGAGGGCATCATCCAGTGCGCCGAGTGTGACTGCTCCTCCAGGCCGGAGGCCGCCGAGGCCACCGTCGTCAGCTGCCCGCAGGGGGTCATCTCCCCGGGCCTCATCAACGCGCATGATCACATCACCTTCCAGGGCCCGCCGCGCGTGAGCACGGAGGAGCGCTACGAGCACCGCCATGACTGGCGGCGCGGCAATGACGGGCACACGCGGGTGACGAACGGCGGCTCCGGCAACGACGCCATCCGCTGGGGCGAGCTGCGGCAGGTGCTGGCGGGGACCACCTCGGTGGCGGGCAGCGGCGGGCAGCCCGGCCTGCTGCGCAACGTGGACCGGGACAATGTCTCCGCCACCTCCGCGAACCAGCAGGGGCTGGATGAGCCGCCGGCCTACTACCAGACGTTCCCGCTGGGAGACTCGGGCGGTGGGGAGCTGACGAGCGGGTGCGGCTACCCCAGAATCGAGCCCCCCTCGGTCATCCCCAGCAACTCCGCCTACCTGCCCCATATTGGCGAGGGCATCGAGGAGTCCGCGCGCAACGAGTTCCGCTGCGTCACCGGCGCCAGCGGGGGCAAGGAGCTGCTCAAGCCCCAGACGGCCGTCATCCACGGCATCGCCGTGACGGCGGAGGAGATCGGCACCATGGCCAGCAGGGGCGCGGACCTCATCTGGTCCCCGCGCTCCAACATCTCCCTGTACGGGGACACGGCCATGGTGCCGGCGTACAAGCAGATGGGCGTCACCATCGCGCTGGGCACGGACTGGCTGCAGTCCGGCTCCATGAGCGTGCTGCGCGAGCTGCAGTGCGCCGATTACCTCAACACCACCTATTACGCGCGCGCCTTCACCGATGAGGAGCTGTGGCGGATGGTGACGAGCAGCGCCGCGGATCTCACGGACACGCACGAGAAGCTGGGTCGGCTGGAGCCGGGCAAGGTGGCGGACCTGGCCATCTTCCGGCTGCGCACCTTCGCCGCCACTCCCCACCGCGCCGTCCTCACCGCCAACACGGAGGACGTGGTGCTCACCCTGCGCGGAGGCAAGCCGCTGTACGGCGATCAGGCGCTGGTGGCCACGCTGGGCCAGGACGGCTGTGAGGCGCTCGACGTGTGCGGGGCGCAGAAGCGGGTGTGCGTGGGCGATGAGCTGGGGAAGACGTACGCCGCGCTCAAGGAGGCCAACGCGAGCGCCTACCCGCTCTTCTTCTGCAACCAGGCGCCGAAGGATGAGCCGGTCTGCGCCCCCCAGCGCCTCTCCGCCAACGCGGCCTTCCCCGCCAGCGTGAACAGCTCGCGGCCCTACAGCGGCGCGCGGGCGCCGGGCGACAAGGATGGGGACGCCGTGCTGGACGCGCAGGACAACTGCCCCATCCTCTTCAACCCCATCCGCCCCATGGACAACGGCGTCCAGGCGGACACCGACAGGGACGGCGTGGGGGACGCCTGTGATGTGTGCCCGCTGGAGGCCAACAGCACGAGCTGCGCCGTCCCGTCCGTGGACGACGAGGATGGGGACGGCCACAAGCTCCTGCAGGACAACTGCCCGCACGCGGCCAACCCGGACCAGGCGGACACGGACCAGGACGGGCGTGGCGACGCGTGTGATGCGTGCCGTGGCGCCAACCCCGGCGCCGCGCTCTGCGCGACGACCATCTATGACGTGAAGAACGCCCAGGGGGGGCTGTCCACGGTGGGCCTGTCGGTATCCCTGGCGGATGTGCTGGTCACCGCGGTGGGCGGCAATGGCTTCTTCATCCAGGTGCACCCCTCCGAGGTGGGGCGCTACCAGGGCCCGGACTTCTCCGGCCTCTTCGTGTTCGCGGGCGGCGCACCCGATGTGGCGGTGGGAGATCGCATCTCCATCACCTCCGCGAAGGTGGAGGACTACTTCGGCCAGCTCGAGCTGGTGGACCCGGCCATCACGAAGAACTCCAGCGACAACCCGCTGCCACCGCTCGTCGTCGTGAGCCCGGCGGAGGTGCGCACCGGGGGCGCTCGCGCCGCGGCGCTGGAGGGCGTGCTGGTGGAGCTGGCCAACGTCGTCGTGACGGGGCAGGAGTCCACGTACAGCGAGTTCTTCGTGGACACCACGCCGGGCACGGACGTGGCCACCGAGGGCGTGCGGGTGAACGACTACCTCTACCTGGCCTCGCCGCTGCCCGCCGTGGGCACGAAGTTCCGCTTCGTGCGCGGCGTGCTGAACTTCCGCAACGGCGACTCCAAGGTGGAGCCGAGGAACGCCCAGGATCTCGTGTCGCCTCCGCCGGCCCTCACGGCGCTCGGCCCCGCGGGCCAGTATGTGCGCGTGGGCCAGACGGGGAGCGAGTCCTTCCCGCGGGCGATCACGGTGACGATGGGAGGCACCTACTCCGAGGACGTCCCGGTCACCATCGAGTCCAACTCGGCCGCGCTGCGAGCGGGCAGCAACGGCATCGTCGTCATCCCCGCGGGGAAGAGCTCGGCGGTGGTGCCCCTGGATCCGGCGGCCCAGGCCGAGAGCGTGACGCTCACCGCGAGCCTCGAGGGCTCCACGCAGACGACCACGGTGCGCGTGCTGGGGACGATCGAGCAACCCCTGGTGGTCTCCATCACCCCCACGCCGGCGGTGACGGCGGCGGGGCGCTCGGTGCACTTCCTCGTCACGCTGGACCGCCCCGCGCCCGCGGACACCGTGGTGGAGCTCTCGGTGAGCCCGGCGGGCCTGGGCGCGGTGAGCCCCGCGCCGCTCCTGTTCCCGCTCAATGCCCTGCAGGCGGGCTTCACCTTCACCGCGGATCCGGGGACGATCGAGGCTGGGGGCACCGTCACCGCGATGCTGGGCTCCTCCAGCGCGAGCGCCACCGTGAGCCTGACCTCGGCTCCGCTCCCGAAGCTCATCAGCATGACGCCCGCGGGGCCGCTGACGATGGATCCGGGTACCACCCAGGCGTTCACCCTCACGCTGGACGCGCCCGCGCTCTATGACACGCGGGTGGTGGTGTGGGCCGAGACGCTCACGGCGAACGCGACCGTCGGCTCGGTGCCGGTGGACGTGGTGATCCCCAAGGATGCCACCTCGACCAGCTTCACCTTCACCGCAGGCACGCAGAACAACGTGAACGGCACGGTGAGGGCCGCGTTCGACGGCGCCTCCTTCGAGGCCGCGGTGACGGTGCTCACCGCGCCGCCCGTGCTGACCGTGATCTCCCCCGCCACGGCGCAGGTGACCGCCAACCGGCAGAAGGTCTTCACCGTGACGGTGGATCGCCCGGCGCCGGAGGGGGGCATCTCCGTGCCCGTGTCACTGCAGCCTGGCGAGCTGGGCACGCTCTCTGCCGGCACCGTCTCCATCCCGGAGGGGATGACGAGCGGCAGCGTGACCTTTACCGCCAGCGCCTCGGAGGCAACGGGTCAGCTCCTGGCCACCTGGAACGGGAAGACGGTCCAATCGGACATCTCCATCGTCCCCTTCGCCACCGCCAACCACGTCGTCATCAGCGAGGTGGCTGTGGGCAAGGACGTCGCAACCGATGAGTTCGTCGAGCTTTACAACCCGACGAATCAAGACATCGACATCACCCACTGGAAGCTGCAGTACAGGCCTGGCATCAGTGGTGACTTCAGCAACTCATTCACCATCGCTCCTGTTGCGCCCGACACCACCGTCACGATCAAGGCGCACGGCTACTTCCTGATCGCCCATGTGAACTACGTCGGGGGTCCGACGCCGGACAGGACCTACAATTCGCAGCTCTCCCTGTCGGGCGCGGCGAACGGGGGGAATGTCCGGATCGGCCCCAGTACGCTGACGAGCGCCGTGGATGACCCGAACACGGTGGACAAGCTCGGCTACGCCGGGGCCGATGCGCCGGAGGGCACGGCCGTCGCGGGCATCCCTCCCCCCGGCAGCAGCTACGAGCGCAAGGCGGGCCCGGACTCGACGGCCGCGTCGATGGCCGTGGGGGGCGTTGACGAGCTGTATGGCAACGCGAAGGACAGCGACAACAACGCGGCGGACTTCGTCATCCGCGTCACGCGCCAGCCGCAGAACAGCGCCAGCGCCACCGAGACGCCGTAGCCTCCATGAGCCGGCTGCGCCGCTCCCCTCTCCCAGGGTGGAGAGGGGCGTGCGGGCCGGGGCTACTCCTTCGGCGGGGCGAAGCCGCTGATCAGCAGCTTGTCCAGGGCGGCCAGCACGGGATCGTAGTTCACCGTGGCGCGGAACAGGTTCTGGTGCATCAGCAGGCCGATGTAGGCGCCCATCATCGCGTGCGCCGTCTGTAGGGGATCCACGTCCTCGCGGAACTCCTGCTTCTTCTGCCCGTATTGGATGATGTTGACGACCGCCTGGACGTAGAGATTCAGCTTCTCGCGGACGGCCTCCGCCACGCGCTCGTTGGACTCGGCGGACTCGGCGGACACCATGCCGAAGAAGATGCCGTACTCGCGGTGGTAGCGCAGGAACTGCCCGGTGCGGTTCATGAACGAGATCAGCTGCTGCCGCGCGGGCATCTTGCGGTGCTCGGCCAGCAGGTCCAGGAACTCGTTGAGGTAGCGCTGGTGCAGCTCGTCGATGGCCGCCAGCAGCAGATCCTCCTTGGTGGGGAAGTGCCAGTAGAGCGCCCCGGGCGTCATCCGGATGGCCTTGGCCAGCTCCGCCATCGTCGTCGCCAGGAAGCCTCTTCGCGCGAACAGCGTGATGGCCGCCTCGAGGATCTCCACGCGGGTGCGTGCCGCGCGCTCCTGCTTGATCTCCCTTTTCGCCGGTTCCTTGCCCATGGGGCCGGCATCCTACCTACCTCATGAGAGCAGCGTCACCTGGACAATCTCCGGAGGTGCGTTCACGCGAACGGGTGGGCCCCAGAAGCCCGTCCCCCGGCTCACGTAGAGGTGGCTCCCATTCTCCTGGAAGTGCCCCGCGTCGTGCTCCCAGAGGGCGGAGACGGCCAGGGTGAAGGGGAAGAACTGGCCGCCGTGGGTGTGCCCGGAGAGCTGCAGGCCCATGCCCGCCTTTGACGCCTCGCGCCAGTTGGAGGGTTGGTGCGCCAGCAGCACCGCCGCGCGCTCCGGCTCCCTCCCGGCCAGCGCCTGGGTCAAGTCATACCGCCGCGGGTAGCCGGAGCGCTCCGCGGCCCAGTCATCCACGCCCACCAGATCAAAGGAGGCGCTCGGCTCGCCGATGCGCACGTGCCGGTTGCGCAGCACAGAGAGGCCCATGCGCTCCAGGGCCTCCGCCCACTCCTCATCCCCGGAGTAGTACTCGTGGTTGCCGGTGACGAAGAAGGTGCCATGCCGGCTCCGGAGCTGGGAGAGGGCGGACACGGCGTGGCCCAGCTCCGGCACGCTGCCGTCCACCAGATCGCCGGTGATGCACACCAGGTCCGGCTTGAGCGCGTTGCACTGCGCCACCACCGCGTCCATGAAGCGGCGCTGGATGACGGGGCCCACGTGGATGTCGCTCATCTGGACGAGGGTGAAGCCGTCCAGCGCCTTGGGCAGACCGGGCAGGCGCACGGCCACCCGATTGATGACGGGGGGATGGAAGGCGCGCCAGGCGCCGTAGCCCACGAAGCCGCCGGTGACGAGCGCGGCGCCGCCGGCGGTGGCGCGCGCGAGGAACTGGCGCCGCTCCTCGGAGATGGGAGGCGGGGCCGGAGGGGAGGCGCCGGGGTTGGACTTCACGGCGCGCCAGCTGCGGGAGCGCCGGGCCAGCCAGCGCGCGCCGCCCAGGGTGAAGAAGGCGAGCAGCAGGTAGATGGACACGCCCATCCACGTCCACCCCAAGGTGGCCAGGTTGAGCACGGCGTCCGCGGGCAGCACCCGCGCCAGCAGCCGCGAGCCCAGCATGAGCAGGCACAGCGCCACCATGGCTCCCAGCCCCGCCTTCCGCCAGACGGGGTGCCCGGAGGTGTCCCGGAAGATGCGCCGGTACAGGTAGATGTGGCTCAGCACCGTGAGGAGACCGGTGAGGGTGAAGAAGAGGGCGAAGCGCGCGATGACGGCGGCGGACATGGTGCCCCAATACCTGCCGCCCCTCCGTCGCCGCAACCCGATCTGCCGTGAAGAAGCGTGAAGGTGTGCGCTCGCGGGGGGGAGCACCCAGGGCTCAGGCGGACACCGAGGCAGGTGGCGCTCGCCTGGCGAGCAGGACGCGGAGGCGGGCGCGCAGCGCCTCCGGCTCGAAGGGCTTCTCCAGGCAGGGCAGGCGCGTCGTCTTCAGGAACGCGTGCGCCGCCTCGGTGAAGGCCCCGCCGGTGAGGAACACCATGCGCGCGGCCTGCTCCGGGGCCTCGCGCATGAGCGTCTCGTGCAGCTCCATGCCCGTCATCTCCGGCATCATCAAGTCACAGAGGATGAGCTCGTAGCGCTCCCCGGCGCGCAGCCGCTCCAGCGCCTGGCGCGCGCTGGTGAAGGCCACCACCTCGTGCTCGGGCGCCAGCGTGCGAGAGAGCGCGGCGATCAACAGCGGCTCGTCGTCGATGATCAGCAGCCGGCCCCGAGACGTGGAGGCGGGACCCGTGATGGAGACCGCGGGGTGCTCTCCCGAGGAGCTGGTCTCCATGGCGGGGGGCAGCACCACCTCGAAGGTGGTACCCCTGCCCGGCGCGCTGCGCACGCGGATGTCCCCACCCATGTTCTGCACGTACGAGTGGCAGATGGACAGGCCCAGCCCGGTGCCCACGCCCTGCGGCTTGGTGGTGAAGAAGGGCTCGAAGATGCGCGGCAGCACCTCGGGGGGGATGCCCGTCCCGGTGTCGCTCACCGCCACCACGGCCTGGCCCTGCTCGTTCCTCCGCGTGGTGACGCGGATCTCGTGCTGATCCGCGTGGCCCTCGGGGATGGCCTGGGCGGCGTTGACCAGCAGGTTGAGGAACACCTGGCCCAGCCGCGTCTCGTCCCCGCGCACGTTGGGCAGCTCGCCATAGTCCTTCACCACCCGCGCGCGGTGGCGGAGCTCCGCGTCCGCGAGGGAGAACGACAGCTCCAGCACCGCGCGCAGATCCACCCGCTGATGGCGCTCCGGCTGCATCCGGGAGAACGTCTTGAGATCCTGGACGATGCGGCGCACCCGGTCCGCGCCCGTCAGCGCGTCCCCGAGCGCCTGCTCCACCTCGCTCCAGCGGGCGCTGGGGCCGTCACGCTGGGCGGCGTCTCGCACCTCCGCGGAGATGTAGTGGAGGTTGGAGATGATATAGGCCAGGGGGTTGTTGATCTCATGCCCCACGCCGGCGGCCAGCGTGCCCACCGCCGCCATCTTCTCCGCGTGGACGAGCCGCTCGCGCGTGGTCTGCAGCTCCTGGAGG
>JAFGNZ010000185.1 GCA_016926755.1 Myxococcaceae bacterium
CCTCCAGGAGCTGCAGACCACGCGCGAGCGGCTCGTCCACGCGGAGAAGATGGCGGCGGTGGGCACGCTGGCCGCCGGCGTGGGGCACGAGCTCAACAACCCCCTGGCCTTCGTCGTCTCCAACCTCCACTACGTGGCCGCGGAGGTGCGCGAGCTCCACGTGCCCACCGAAGAGGGCGCGCGCATACAGGAGGTGGAGCTGGCGCTGAGCGAGGCGCTGCAGGGCACCGATCGGATGCGCCGCATCATCCAGGATCTCAAGACCTTCTCCCGCCCGCAGCCCCGTCGCCCGCAGCGGGTGGATATGCACCGGGTGCTGGAGCTGGCGCTCTCCCTGGCGGACGCGGAGATCCGCCACCGCGCGCTGGTGGTGAAGGACTTCGGCGCGCCGCCCCCGGTGCTCGGAGACGAGACGCAGCTGTGCCAGGTGTTCCTCAACCTGCTGATCAACGCCGCCCAGGCCATCCCCGAGGGCCACGCCGCCGAGAACGAGATCCGCCTCACCACGCGCAGCGGCGCGCAGGGCCAGGCCGTGGTGGCGGTGAGCGACACCGGCACGGGCATCCCTCCCGAGGTGCTGCCGCGCATCTTCGAGCCCTTCTTCACCACCAAGCCGGTGGGCGTGGGCACCGGGCTCGGCCTGTCCGTCTGTCACTCCTATATCCAGGCCATGGGCGGAGACATCCACGCGCGAGGCAACCCGGAGCGCGGCACCACCTTCGAGGTGCTCCTGCCTCCCGCCCCGGAGGACGCCCCCGTGGAGCCGCCGCAGCAGCAGCCCGCGCCCGCCAGGCGCTCCTCCGCCGCGCGGCGCCGGGTGATGGTCATCGACAATGAGCCGCTGCTGATCGTCGCCCTCTCGCGCACGCTCGCGCCGGAGCACGACGTGGACGCCTTCACCCACGCGCGCCAGGCGCTGGAGCGGCTCCGCGCGGGGGAGCGCTATGATCTCATCCTGTGTGATCTGATGATGCCGGAGATGACGGGCATGGAGCTGCACGAGCTCCTCGCCCACGAGGCGCCCGCGCTGGCCGAGCGCATGGTGTTCCTCACCGGCGGGGCCTTCACCGAGGCGACGCGCGCGTTCCTGGACACCACGCACCTGCCCTGCCTGGAGAAGCCCTTCGAGCCGGAGAGCCTGCGCTCCCGCCTCCACGCGCTGCTGCTGGAGCGAGAGCCCTCCGCCGCCTGAGGGCTCAGCGGGACTCCAGCTCCTCCATCCCCGCCTCGTCCTCCGCGGGAGCGGCCGGCGCCACCGGAGGCAGGCGCGTGAGGTTCCACGGCTCCCCCGCCCTCCAGGCCACCTCGCCGGACAGGCCCCAGCCGCCGCGCACGGCCTCGCGGCCCTCGTACTCCAGCCAGAACACCGCCTCGTCCGGACGGGCCGCCTGATCCAGGCAGGCGATCCGCGACACCGGCCGGTGGCCCTCGCCCCCCAGCGACACCGCGAACGCCTTGTGCGAGTGCCCGCACAGCCCCCACCTCGGCCGGATCGTGTCCACCAGCCGCCGCGTGATGGGGTTGCCGATCCAGTAGGAAGGCAGGGGCCGCCCGCTGGACAGCCCCTCGTCCCGGGCGCGCTGGACGATCCCCCGGGGCCACTCGTGCACCAGCAGGAGATCCACGTCCCGGAGGCCGGAGAGCTTCTCCACCTCGGGCGCCCGGAAGTAGCCGGCCTGCTTCGCCGTGTCCAGCGAGGTGGGCCGCTTCAGCGGCTGCTCGAAGAAGCGCGGCGCGTGGATGCCGGACAGGTACGCGATGCGCAGCCCGTGAAGGTGCCGCAGTCCGGCACGCCCCAGGTAGTGCACATTCGGCGCCAGCTCGAAGCCCCCCGGCGCGTCATGCAGCGCCTCGAAGTCCTCGTTGTTGCCGCCAATGAAGTACAGCGGCCGCTTCATCCGCCGCGTCCCATCCGCGTACTCGGCGAACTCGGCCGGCATGGCGCGCTTGGCCGTCTTGCGCCGGTGATCATCCGAGCGCCGGAACGCCTCCACGTCCCCCACCGCCAGCACCAGCTCCACAGGCTGACCGCGCGCCTCCTCCAGCGCATCCATCCACGCCTCCACGCGGTGGAAGCGGCCATGGATGTCTCCCACGCCAACGACGAGCAGGGGTTGTGGAGGCATCGTCCGCCCTCAAAGCTGCCGCGCGTCAACTCCCGTGTCGAGAGAGAATTCCCCCCGTTGTGCAGAAACAGTGAAAAGGGAAAAAAACGATGGGGACGCCCCAGCGGGACGCCCCCAGGCACCGCCTCCGTTCCGGGGCCGCGCTAGCAACCCAGCGGGTAGATCACCTCGATGTAGGCGCCGGGAGGCGGCGCCGCATCCTTGTCGAAGAGGATGGAGTTGGTCGCGGGGACGTACACCCAGCCGGCCGTCACCTGCGCGCCGTTCACGCGCACCACGATCTGCGCCGGATCCTCCGGCTCGTCGGAGAGCGGGAAGTTCCGCTTGGGGCCGAAGGTGGTGTCCGAGAGCTTCTTGAGGGACTCGGCCCAGTTCGGGGTGCAGATGCTCTCCACCACGCCACCGGTGGCCTGGGCCAGCTGGATGTAGCGGGTGCCGGAGCTGCTCGCGGTGGAGCAGGTGGCCAGATCCGGCGGCCCGGCGATGGCGGAGACGCTCAGCTTGCTGAGATCGTTGTCCTTCAGCGACTTGAAGTACGTCTCGTAGAAGGACACCGGCTGGTTGGAGAAGTCCTCCTCGTCGGTGACGAAGATGATGGCCAGCCGCGCCTCCTCGCGGAGGAAGCCGCCGTTGCCGTCGCCGCCCTGCGGGGTGCGCGGATCATCCGCGTTGTGCAGCAGCGGCGGCGAGAGCGCGCGGTAGGCGGCCTCCAGGCCCTGCTCGTTCCAGTGGCACACGCCCACGCGGGCGTTGGTGGCGAAGACGCCCGAGGCGTTCGGCGTGAGCGGGGTGATGATGCGCGGCGTGACGCCGCTCACCGGGAAGAGCCGGCCGTTCTCTCCACCCTCGGCGCCGCCCGGGCACTGGGACCAGCCGCCCGAAGAGGTCTCCAGGCCGGTGGTGGTGACGCCGATGTGGTAGTCCACGCCAGCGGCGGTGGCCGAGCTGAGGAAGGCCGCGAAGTTGGAGCCCAGGCTCTGCTGCTCCTCCATCATCGAGCCCGAGTTGTCCACCACGAAGAGCACGTCCACCTTGGCCGCGGACTCCTGGATGAAGATGTCCACCTGGTCCGCCCTCTGGGCGCCCTGGCCCACCAGGCTCGCCGTATACCGGGGGCCCCCGCCCAGCTCGAAGCGCAGCGCCGCCAGGTCCTCTCCGTCATCCGCGGGCGCGTACGTGGCGCGCACCATGAAGCGCTGGTTGCCCTGGAGCGTCAGCGGGAACGAGGGCACGTTGTCCAGAAGGAACTCCTGGGTGTCTTGCTCCAGGCTCATCCCCTGCACCGTGATGGGCACCGGGCACCGGTTGTAGGCGACGAGCTCGCGCGTGCGGGGCTCGCAGGTCAGCTTGGTGAGCCCGAACTCCACGTGGGTGGGCTGCACGGAGAAGCACCCCTGCACGCCCTCGCCCTGCACGCTCACCGTGGGGTGGCCGGCGGACGGGTGGTTCACCCAGCCCTCGGCCAGCGCGGCATAGGAGGCCTCCGCGGCCGGCTTGAAGTGGACGCGCAGCCGGGCCTGCCGCCCGGGCTCCAGCACGGTGTTCTCCACCCGGGAGGAGGTGAAGACCGGATCCGAGCCCGCCGCGAGCTGCATGGAGGCCAGGTAGCAGGCCGTGGAGCCGGTGTTGCGCAGGGTCACCCCGAGCACCACCTCCGAGCCCACAGGCACCCGGCCGAAGTCCAGCACCTGCGGCGTAAGCGCGTACGTGCACGGCGGGAAGACCCTGCCCCGGCCCTTCAGCACCACGCCCTCCGTCGCCGTGGAGCGCCCCTGGCGCGTCGTCACGGCCAGCCCCGCCTGGCCCTCGCCTCCGCCCGCCCGCGGCGTGAAGGAGACGGCCACGAAGGCGGACTTGCCCGGCTCCAGCGGCTGGCTCGCCGGCGCCTGCGCCAGCGTGAAGAAGCCGCCGAGCTGGGGGGTGATCTGCAGATCGCTCAGCAGCACCTCCTGGCGGCAGCGGTTGAGCACCTCCACCCGGCGCGTGGCCGACATGCCCTCCGCCACGTCGCCGAAGTCGACGATCCGCGGCTGCACCCTCACGCACGACGAGCCGCCCTCGCCCACCAGGGCCACCTTGGGCGCAGGCGCGGAGGAGCCCTGGGCCTGCACCTGGATCGCCACGCGCCCCTCGGGGACGCGGCCATACGCCGTCGGCGTGAAGGCCACCCGGATCTCCGCCGCCTCGCCGACCTTCAGCTCCTGGCTCGCCGGCACGTGCGCGCTCACCACGCGGAAGACGCCGCCCCCATCGGAGAGGATGCTCGCGCCCGTGTAGCGCAGCGGCTCGGTGCCCTGGTTGCGCACCATGATGCGCTCCTCGGCCGTGGCGCCCAATGCCACACTGCCGAAGTCCACGCGCACCGGAGAGATCTCCAGCTGGGAGGCGATGCCCATGCCCGTGAGCGGGACGATGGCGGGCTCACACCCCTCGCACACCGCCACGCGCACCTCCGCCAGCGCCGAGCCCAGCCGCCGCGGCTTGAACGCGATGGGGATGGCCTGCTCCTGGCCCGCCGACAGCACCACCTCCCTGCCGGCCTCGCTGGAGGAGAACTGGTCGGCGTCCGCGCCCACCACCTGCAGGCGCAGCGGGCTGTCCACCTGCGTGGGGTTGCGCACCAGCAGCTCACGCACCTCCACCGTCCCCAGCGGCACGTTGCCGAAGTCGAGCCCCTGGCTCCTCACCTCCACCCAGGCGTTGACGCCCAGGCCGGAGAAGGACACCTGCGAGCCGCCCTCCTCCTCGGAGTCCGCGTCGGTGAAGAGCTGCACCACGCCCTGCACCGAGCCCTCCACCTCGGGCGAGAAGCGCACCTCCACCTCGTGCTCGCCGCCCGCGCTCAGGGAGAAGGGCTCGAAGGCAGGCACCTCCACGTTGGGCACGCTGGAGCGCGCGCTCTCGACGCGCACCGGCGCGCGGCCCTCGTTGGTCAGCCGGAGCTTCACCGTCTTCGTCGATCCCACCGCCGCCGGGCCGAACTCGAGCACCTCCGGCCACGCCGTGAAGGCCGTCCGCGCGCCCTTGCCGCTCCCCAGCCGGTCGCAGCCGCCTATCGCCGCGGCCACGCACGCCCAAGCTGCCAGGAATCGCCACCCACGTCCCCGCATAATCGCCGCCTCCCAAAACCATCGACGGCCGCGGTCGTTGCAACAGGGATGCCCGCGCGGAGGAGCCGAGGACTCAACAGGGCAAACGCGCCGGGCGCCTTGGGAAAAAACCCGGACTGGAGTGGAAGGAGCGTGCCCTGTCCGAAGGTGTCTGAAGTTCTTTCAGGACTGCCGGGCCAAGGACGGGAGAAAGCTTCCCACCTTTACCTGCCAGGCCGCCCCGGGCCCGGGGCCCCAAGTCCCCCGACGAGCAGCCTGCCCAGGATCCCTGTTCCCCAGAGCACACCTCCCACGCACACCCCCGCGCCCAGGAGGGCCAGCGGGGCCACCGGCTCGGCGAGGACGAGCGCGCCCAGCGCCCAGGAGAAGGCGGGGGTGAGCAGCGAGCCCACGCCCCCCAGCGCCGTGGTGACGTAGCCCATGGCATAGGTGAAGACGAGCTGCGCCAGCGCCGAGGCGAGCCCCACCCCCACCAGGATCAGCGCCGTGCCCGGCATGAGCGGCCGCCAGTCGGCGAGTGCGAACGGCAGGCCGAACAGCAGGCCGAAGATGCAGAACGAGAGGAAGACGGTGGCCGGGTCCGTGTCGTTGCGCAGCGCGCGCAGGGCGACGACGGCCGCGCCGCTGAAGACGGCGGAGAGCAGGCCCGCCCCCGCGCCCAGGCCGAAGGAGAGCGCCGGCATCTCCAGCGAGGTGCCCCAGATGACGAGCCCCGCGCCCGCCGTGGCGGCGATGAGCCCGCCCAGCAGGTGCCCGCTGACGCGCTCCTTCAGGAAGAAGAAGCCGAGGATGGAGCCAAAGATGGGCCAGCAGGCGTTGAGCAGGACGGCGGGCCCTACCGCCAGCTGCTCGATGCAGAAGAAATAGAAGCAGACGGAGACGCCACCGAAGATGCCGCGCAGCGCCCACAGCCCGGGCCGCCCGAAGCGGGGCCTCTTCCCCATGAGCGGGTAGTAGGCGCCCAGGAACACCAGGCCCACGGCGAAGCGGCCGCACACCACCTGCCCCACGGAGAGCCGGCCGGAGAGCATGCGGGCGAACAGCGCCATGGTCGCGAACAGGAAGCTGGAAAGCACCAGCAGCGGCAGCCCGCGCCAGCGCTCGGGGAGGACGAGGCCCTTCTTCTTCATGGAGATGCGGCGCACCGTAGTGCAGAACGCCCGCGCGCGCCCCAGCGGCGGAAATCACCTTGAAAAACAGGATGTTCAGGAACATTCGAGCCACACCACGCAGAAAGTGGCTCACCGGAACACCCTTTCAGTGTTAGACCGCGCCCATCATGTCCGAGCCCGACGTCATCACCCTCCGCGGAGCCAAGGAGCACAACCTCAAGAACGTCTCGCTGGAGATCCCCAAGAAGAAGCTGGTGGTCTTCACGGGAGTGTCCGGCTCGGGGAAGAGCTCACTGGCCTTCGACACCCTCTACGCGGAGGGCCAGCGCCGTTACGTGGAGAGCCTCTCGGCGTACGCGCGGCAGTTCCTCGGGCAGATGGAGAAGCCCAAGTACGACACGCTGCGCGGGCTGTCCCCCACCATCTCCATCGAGCAGAAGGCGGCCAGCAACAACCCGCGCTCCACGGTGGGCACGGTAACGGAGGTGCACGACTACCTGCGCGTGCTCTACGCCTCCATCGGCGTGCAGCACTGCCCCCACTGCGGGCGCAAGGTGGGCAAGCAGAGCGCGCAGCAGATCGTGGACGAGATCCTCAAGGCCCCGGCCGGCGCCAAGGTGCAGCTGCTGGCGCCCATCGTCACCCACCGCAAGGGCGAGCACAAAGAGCTGCTGACGGAGGCGCAGAAGCGCGGCTTCTCGCGGGCGCGCATCGACGGCAAGCTCAAGAGCCTGGAGGAGCGCATCGAGCTGGACAAGAAGTCCAAGCACGACATCGCGCTCATCATCGACCGGCTGGTGCTCAAGCCGGAGGTGCGCACGAGGCTGACGGACTCGGTGGAGACGGCGCTGCGCGAGGGCAAGGGCACGCTGATCGTCACGGACGAGACGGGCGAGGCCTCCTCGGATCGCATCATGAGCGAGCTGAACGCGTGCCACGCCTGCGGCCTCTCGTTCGGCGAGCTGACGCCGGCCTCCTTCTCCTTCAACAACCCGCTGGGCATGTGCACCGACTGCAACGGCCTGGGGACGAAGGCGGAGATGGATCCGGACCGCATCGTCCCGGATCCGTCCCGCACAGTGCGCGACGGCGCCATCGAGCCGTGGGCCAGCGGGATGAACAAGGGCGAGGGGTGGACGGCGGACTTCGTGGAGAGCCTGGCGGACGCGTTCAAGCTCGATCTGGACGTGCCGTACGGGAAGCTCTCCGAGCGGGAGAAGAACCTGCTGATGTACGGCTCCAACGGGAAGACGTTCACCGTGAAGTGGGGCGAGGGCGGCCGCTACAAGATGGAGTGGGAGGGCCTGGTCCACAAGCTGATGCGCAGCTTCAAGACGACCACCTCCGAGTCCATGCGGACGTACTACCAGAAGTTCTTCAGCGACAAGCCCTGCCCCACGTGCAAGGGCGATCGCCTGAAGCCGGAGAGCCGCGCGGTGAAGGTGCACGGGTGCTCGCTGGTGGAGCTGAGCAGGCTGACCATCTCCGAGGCGCTGCGCTTCCTCTCCGAGCTGAGCCTGACGGAGAACGAGCGGAAGATCGCCACGGAGCTGCTCAAGGAGATCCGCAGCCGGCTGTCATTCCTGGTGGACGTGGGGCTGGGGTACCTGACAATGGACCGGACGGCGTCCACGCTGTCGGGCGGCGAGAGCCAGCGCATCCGGCTGGCCTCGCAGATGGGCAGCGAGCTGACCGGCGTCATCTACATCCTGGATGAGCCCTCCATCGGCCTGCACCAGCGGGACAACGGCAAGCTGCTGGCCACGCTCAAGCGGCTGCGCGATCTGGGCAACTCCGTCATCGTCGTGGAGCATGACGAGGAGACGATGGAGGAGGCGGACTGGATCGTCGACTTCGGGCCCGGGGCGGGCGAGCTGGGCGGCCAGGTGGTGGCGCAGGGCACGCCGCGGCAGGTGATGGAGGACGAGCACAGCCTGACGGGGGCCTACCTCTCGGGGCGCAAGGAGATCGAGATCCCCCAGCAGCGGCGCAAGCCGGGCAAGCAGAAGCTGGTCATCCAGGGGGCTCGGGAGAACAACCTGAAGGATCTGGACGTGGAGATCCCGCTGGGGGTGCTGGTGGCCGTCACCGGCGTGTCCGGGGCGGGCAAGTCCACGCTGATCAACGAGATCCTCTACCCGGCCCTGGCGCGGCAGCTGTACGAGAGCCGCGAGGTGCCGGGCCGGCACAAGTCCATCCAGGGCATGGAGCACCTGGACAAGGTGATCGACATCGATCAGCGGCCCATCGGGCGCACGCCGCGCAGCAACCCGGCGACGTACACGAAGCTGTTCGACTCGATCCGCGAGGTGTTCGCGATGACGCCGGAGGCGCGGGCGTTCGGGTACACGCCGGGGCGCTTCTCGTTCAACATCAAGGGTGGGCGCTGCGAGTCGTGCGAGGGCGACGGCGTGAAGCTGGTGGAGATGCACTTCCTGGCGGACGTGTACGTGCCGTGCGAGGTGTGCCAGGGCAAGCGCTTCAACGAGGCGACGCTGCGGGTGCGCTACAAGGGGAAGAACATCGCCGAGGTGCTGGAGATGAGCGTGCGCGAGGCGATGCAGCACTTCGGGGCGCACAAGGACATCATGCGCGTGCTCCAGACGCTGGAGGACGTGGGGCTGGGGTACATCCGACTGGGGCAGAGCTCGCCCACGCTGTCGGGCGGCGAGGCGCAGCGCATCAAGCTTGCGCGAGAGCTGGCGCGGGTGGCCACGGGGCGCACGCTCTACATCCTGGACGAGCCGACCACGGGCCTGCACTTCGAGGACATCCGCAAGCTGCTGCTGGTGCTGAACCGGCTGACGGAGGCGGGCAACTCGGTGCTGGTGATCGAGCACAACCTGGACGTGATCAAGAGCGCGGACTGGGTGATCGATCTGGGCCCGGAGGGAGGCTCTGGCGGGGGCAGGCTCCTGGCGACGGGCACGCCCGAGGAGGTGGCGCGGGTGGAGGCGAGCCACACGGGGCGCTACCTGGCGCACGTGCTGAAGAAGGCCCGGCGGCAGCGGGTGGGTCAGCGGGTGGAGGCCGCGGGCCCCCTGCCCCACCGCGAGAGCGCTGGCGCGAGCGCGTAGGACTTGGGGGCTACGACGCCGTGCTCCGCAGGGGCAGCTCGCGGAAGACGATGTCCTGCTCGTAGCCCAGGCGCCGAGCCGCTTCCACGAAGCGCTCGGTGCCGATGATCATCGTCAGGAAATCCTCCAGCCGGAACAGGTCCAGATCCTGGGGCAACGAGGCGGCCTCCAGGATGGGCTGCTCCGGGCGCCTCCATCCCGTGCGTTCGCACTTCGGGCACGGAGGAGGACGATCGGCGGGCAGGCAGTCCGGGTGAAACCTGCCTCGCGGCAGCAGTTCCAGTTCGTGCAGCTCGGGTGGGTCCTTCTTGCGGAAGCGCAGCTCCGCGCGGCGACCCTTGAGCCCACGGACGCCCTCGGCCTGCATGCGCTCCAGCGCCTCGCGCCGCATCAGAAATTCCCAGGGGTTGAGCAGGAAGAAGGGGCCGAATTCTCCTCTGGCCGTGCCCATCATGGGGCCGAACTTGGTTCCCGGCCAGAGATGGACTCCGGGCGGAACCAGAGGCCGTACCTGCTCGCGCAGCCGCTCGAACTCCGCGTAGTCCTCCTCCAGCCGCGCCGAATACTTTTCGGAGTCCGGCAGGTGGGACAGATCCACGGAAGGATAGATGTCCCCAGCCGTCGACCAGATGCCATCACAGGCAGGACAATGCACACCAGGCAGGCCCCACCTGTGCACAGCAACGTAGTAGCCCGAGTAGCGGGGGGCGCTGGCTCTTCGCAACCAGTAGAAGCGCATGACGTCTCAAGAACCTCCGACAGGAGGGGGCGGCACTCGAGGCCGAAACGGGACAACGAGACCATAGAGCCGGAACTCGTAGATGAGTTGCCCTGCGTACTTCTCGATCTCGGGCTTCAACGCGTTCGGGTTATTCTCGATGTACTTGCGCCAGGCCTCATTCCACGGACCTCCATCCTTCCCCCGATGGATGCGCCGGTGCTCCTCCACCTCCAGGGGCATCGTGTACTGGTCGATGTCGATTCCCTTCTCCCTGAACCACTCCTTGAACTCTTTCGGGAAGAGGTGGTGCATCTCATAGGGCTTGCTCCGCAGCGCCTTCAGCTCCTCCAGCATCTGCTTCTGGCTGGGGAGCAGCTCCGGCGGCGGCCTCGGCCCCCACGGGATGATGAACACCGACCGAGAGCTTCCCGGAAGTGGCTGCGCGCTTCCCCAGAACCTCATGGCCGAGCCCTGGCCCTGAGGCAGCACCAGCCCTCCTCCCCTCGTGCGCACCACCTGTCCGGCCATCAGGTAGCCGGCCACCTCCCGGCACCGGAACACCGCGCACCCTTCTTCGGAGCACAGCGCGACCACGCTCTGCTCTTCCGCGCACGCCTGCTCGAACGGGACGAGCTCTCCCGGCGCCTCGCAGCCCGCCTCGCCTTCACTCACCACGGGCGCAGTGCCTGCGCACGCCGTCAGCACTCCGCACAGCAGCAGCCACAGCCCGTGGTGATGAAGGTTCTTCATGGCGCTGCGAAAGTACCACGCCCCCTTCTCCCCCCAGCCCTCCCCTGCTGCATCACAGCGGTAGCCGGCCCTCGTCGCAGCGCCTCTGGCAGAGCGAGGGGGAGAGGCACGTCTGCGTACAAGGGCACAGGATCTGGCCCGTGCGGCACTCGGAAGTGCTCGTGCGGACGCACTGCCCGTTCCGGCAGTCGAAGCCTGTACCGCACGAAGTGCCGCAGCGACCGCAGTTCGTGTCGCTGCTCTGGAGGTTGACGCAGCGGCCGCCACAGAGCGTCAAGCCCTGGGTGCACTGGCAGCTGCCTCCCTGGCAGATCTGGTTCGTGCCGCAACGCTTGCCGCACGTGCCGCAGTTCCGCGCGTCGGTGCGTAGGTCCGCGCACTCACTCGCGCAAGCGGTCAGCCCTCCCGTGCACTGACAGAGGCCATTGCGGCAGAGCTGGTTCGGACCGCAGCGCTTGTTGCAGAGGCCGCAGTGCTGCTCGTCGGTGCGGGTGTCGACACACTGGCCAGAGCAGAGGCTGAGCGTCCCCGGGCACAGACACCGGCCGTTTCGGCAGAGCAGATCCGAACCGCACGCTCTCCCGCACTCCCCACAGTGCTCGCCGTCCGTCTCCGTGTCGACGCACTCGCCACCGCACAGCGTCTGCCCTCCGGCGCAGCCGGTGCGCACGCACTGGCCCTCGCGGCAGTCGAAGTCCTCGCCGCACGCATTCCCACAGCGCCCGCAGTTCTCGTCGCTGCTCTGGAGGCTGACACAGGCCTCGCCGCAGAGCGCCAGCCCCTGGGTGCACTGGCAGACACCTGCCTGGCAGAGCTGATCCGCGCCGCACGTGCCGCCGCAACGCCCACAGTTCCGGGCATCGGCCTGGAGGTCCACGCACTCCCCCTCGCATGACGTCTGGCCCGCCGGGCACTCTGGAGGAGGCGGCTCGCCATCGCGCAACGCAAAGAAGGCCGCCACCCCTCCCCCGAGGATCCCCACGCCGATCAAGATCAGCCACCAGGGAAAGGCTCTCGCGGGCGCCACGGCGGGCGCGCTCACCGCCACGGAGATGGTGGGGCTCTCCGCGAAGCGCTCGTCAGGCACGTCATTGTCAGCGACGACCAGGCGGAAGGTGTAGCGCCCCGGCGGAGTGCCCGGGGGCACCTGAAGGTCCACGATGAACACTTCCGTGCTCCCCGCGGCCATGTCGCGCACGACAGGGCCCCGCAGGCTCAGCCACGCGAGCGTCATGCTGTCCGAGGGCTGGAGGCTGGCCCGCGCGCGCATGGCAGCGCTCGTGACGTTGGAGACCGTGAAGGACACCTCACCTCGCCCGCTCGGATCCAGCGAGACAGTGGGCGCGGGGGTGGTGATGGCGAACGCTCGCGACATGACCGGCGCTTCCTCCTCGGGTGGGCTGGCCCGACAAGAGTAGGGAGCATCGCCCCGAGTGAAAGAGCGATCTCACCGCGCCGTGCGCTTGCGAACCCAAGCGTGCCCCGTGGGGCAGGCCGGGCCGGGTTCAGCCGTCAGGGGCGAGGCCCGCTCGGACGGCTGAGCACGTACGTCGCCCCGACGAGCATGAGCGCCCCGGCGGCGACGAGCACGTGCCACTTCACGCGCGCGATGAACACCATGATCGACAGGCTCACGAGCATCGCGGAGATGGAGCTCACCTTGACCTTCACCGGGACGATGCCGTGCTCATGCCAGTCCCGAAGCCGGGGACCGAACCGTGGGTGCGTGTACAGCCAGTGATGGAAGCGGCGTGAGCTGCGCGAGAAGGCCCACAGCGCGACGAGCATGAAGGGCGTCGTCGGCAGCAGCGGCAGGAACGCGCCCAGCGTCCCAAGGCCCACGCACACGAACCCCAGGGCCATGAAGAGAGACCGGAAGCGAAGGTTGTCTTCGCCCGTGACAGGAGGGCTCTGCTCGAGCTTCGACATGGGACCATCTCTCCCTGCTCATCGCCGCTGTGTGCATTCTAGCACCAGCCGGCCGGGCAAGCCCGCGCCCCCCTGCCATTCTCAAGCCGCCCCGACAGATCGAGCCATGCTGAGCGGCCTCTGGCGAGATTGTCCCGGGCCGCCCTCTGAGGTAGGGAGAAAGGGCTGATCGTTGGAGTTCCTCCTTCCCGCCGAGACGCCTCCGCATGGCTGACACGCCCCCCGCGACGAGCAACCGCTTCCCGCCGCAGATCCCGTTCATCATCGGCCAGGAGGCCTGTGAGCGCTTCAGCTTCTACGGGATGCGGAACATCCTCACGGTGTTCCTCATCGACTACCTGCTGAGGAACGCGCACCCGGATCCCGCCGCGCGGGAGGCGATGGCCAAGTCGCACTTCCACCTGTTCATGTCCGGGGTCTACTTCTTCCCGCTGTTCGGCGGGTACCTGGCGGACCGGTTCTTCGGCAAGTACAAGGTCATCTTCTGGCTGAGCCTGCTGTACTGCGCGGGCCACGCCTGCCTGGCCCTCTTCGAGAGCAACATCTACGGCTTCTACACGGGCCTGCTCCTCATCTCGCTCGGCTCGGGCGGCATCAAGCCGTGCGTCTCCGCCATGGTGGGAGATCAGTTCACCGCGGAGAACAAGCACCTGGTGAAGAAGGTCTTCGCCATCTTCTACTGGTCCATCAACTTCGGCTCGTTCTTCGCCTCGCTCTTCATCCCGCTGGCGCTCAAGAGCCTGGGCCCCGCGGTGGCCTTCGGCATCCCCGGCATCCTCATGTTCATCGCCACCGCCATCTACTGGGCCGGCCGGCGCCACTACGTCATCGTCCCGCCCACCGGCCCCAACCCGCACTCGTTCCTCAAGGTGGTCCTCTCCGCCCTGCACGGCCCGAAGCAGCCGGGCGGTGACTGGCTCTCCCGTGCCCGCGCCGAGCACCCCGAGTCGGCGATCGAGGGCGCGCGCGCCGTCCTGCGCATCAACCTGCTGCTGATGCCCACCATCCCCTTCTTCTGGATGCTCTTCGATCAGAAGGCCTCCACCTGGGTGGTGCAGGCCCGGTCCATGGATCCGCAGATCGGCTCCTTCACCTTCCAGCCGAGCCAGATGCAGTTCGTCAACCCGGCCCTGGTGATGATCCTCATCCCGCTGCTCACGGCCGTCATCTACCCGGCCTTCCAGCGGCTGGGCTGGGAGCTCACCCCGCTGCGCCGCATGCCGCTGGGGCTGGTGATCGGCGCGGCCTCGTACATCATCGCCGGCTACTACCAGGTGGTCATCGAGGGCGGCGCGCAGCTCAACATCGCCTGGCAGATCCTCCCGTACATCGTGCTCACGCTGGCGGAGGTCCTCGTGTCCACCACGGGGCTGGAGTTCGCCTATACCCAGGCCCCCCGCGAGATGAAGAGCGTGGTGCAGAGCCTGTGGCTGCTCAACTCCACGCTGGCCAACGTGGCGGTGGCCATCGCCGCCGCGCTCAACATCTTCACCGGCTCGGCCCAGTTCTTCTTCTACGCGGGGCTGGCGGCGCTGGCGGGCACGGGCATGGCCCTCATGGCGCGCCGGTACAAGGTCCGCGACTACTACCAGGAGGCGGCGCCCATCCCCGTGGGCGAGCACGCCGCGCCCGGCCTCTCCGCCAAGGGAGCGTAGGCGCCGCGCATGTCAGCCCCCTCCTCCGCCGCAGCGCCGCTCCCATCCGCGCCCCCCTCGGCGGAGGCACCGGCCGCCCCAGGCGCGCCCACGGGCCACCCGCGTGGGCTCTACGTCCTGTTCTTCACCGAGATGTGGGAGCGCTTCAGCTACTACGGCATGCGCGCCCTGCTCGTGCTGTACCTGCTGAACTACCTGCAGTTCCAGCCCGAGGACTCCTCGGCCGTGTACAAGTGGTACACGAGCCTGGTCTACCTGACGCCCCTGCTCGGCGGCTTCATCGCGGACCGGTTCCTGGGGCTGCGCGCGTCCATCATCACGGGCGCGGTGCTGATGGCCATCGGCCACTTCCTCATGGCCTTCGAGCCGCTGCCCTTCTTCTATACGGCGCTGGCCTTCCTCATCGCCGGCAACGGCTTCTTCAAGCCGAACATCTCCACCCTGGTGGGCAAGCTGTACCGGCCAGGAGATCCGCGGCGGGACGGCGCCTTCACCATCTTCTACATGGGCATCAACATCGGTGCCTTCCTGGCCCCCGTCGTGTGCGGCTGGCTGCGCCAGCACATGGGCCCCACCCCCGGCATGGGCTTCCACTACGGCTTCGCCGCCGCGGGCGTGGGGATGGTGATCGGCCTGCTCGTCTTCCTCTTCGGCCAGAAGCAGGTGCTGCGGGATCTGGAGGCGGCGGGGAACCTGAGCCAGGCCGCTCCCCAGCCGCGCTCGGGCGGCGCGAGGCCCGCCACCGCCGAGGAGCCCGGCGAGGCGCTGCCGGGGGCCGCCGGCCTGGGCGGCGCCATCTCCAGGGGCCTGCCCTACCTGCTCGTCGTGATCGCCGTGGTGGTGCCAGCGCGCTTCATCTACCTGGCGGCCACCGGGCAGGCGTCCTGGACGAACGTCATCATGCCGGTGGCCCTCGCGATCATCGGCGCGTGGATGGGGCTCACGCTGCGCACCATCCGGGGCGCCTCGCGCGACAAGAGCACCGTCATCTTCCTGCTCTTCGGCGCCGCGGTCCTCTTCTGGATGGCCTATGAGCAGGCCGGCAACGCGCTCACCGTCTGGGCCGAGTACAACACCCGCAAGGCCGTCCTGGGCGTCGAGCTGTCGGCCGAGTACTACCAGGCGGCGCCCGCGATCTTCATCATCATCTTCGCGCCGCTGATCGCGATCCTGTGGACGGCCATGGCCCGCCGAGGCAGGGAGGTCACCTCCGCCGCGAAGATGCTGGCGGCGATCGTGTTCATCGGCCTGGCGGACGTGGTGATGGTGTTCGCCGCGACGGCGGAGGATGCCACCCTCACCCGGGTGCCGCTGGCCAGCGTGCCGCGGGAGATCCGGCTCGAGGCGCTGAACGCGGGCCGCTTCAGCTACGATCCGGAGACCCAGGAGCTGTCCGTGCGCGGCGTGCTGGCCCCCTTCGCCGTCACCAACGCGCTCAAGCCCACGGTGGACCCGGCGTACCTGGCGCAGGTGGAGGCGCTGGAGAAGGCCTCCGAGACCGCCGCCCCGGAGCACCCCGTCACCTTCCAGTTCCAGAGCCTCCCCCAGGGCTACACCTTCCCGCTCACGGGCCCGCAAGGCGAGCGGCTCGTCACCCGCTGGGACGAGGAGCCGCGCGCGGTGACGCTGGTGGCCGAGCTCAACCCCCTGGCCAAGTCACGGCTGGTGGGTGCCGGCGCGCAGCCCGAGTGGCGCCAGGCCATCACCTCGCTGGCCGAGGAGAGCAAGGCGGCCCGGGTCAGCGGCTTCTGGCTGCTGCTCAGCTACCTGCTGGCCGTCTTCGGTGAGCTGTGCATCTCTCCCGTGGGCCTCTCCATGGTGACCAAGCTGGCCCCGGCCCGCTTCGCCTCGCTCTTCATGGGGGTGTTCATGCTGAGCGCCGCCGTGGCCCAGTACGTGGGCGGCAGCATCGGCCAGCTCTGGGGGAAGCTCGTCCCCACCAGCTACTTCGCGATCTTCGTCTACACCTCGCTCGCCGGCGCCGTCGTGCTGCTCCTGCTGCAGCGGCCGATTCGCAAGCTGATGCACGAGGTGAAGTAGCGCCGCGGCGTGGGCCTCAGGCGAGCTTGCGCGCCAGCTCCGCGCCCGCGCGCTCGAGGCTCTCCAGCGGCAGGCGCACCTCGGACCGGGTGCCCTTGCCGTACTCGCTGGTGAGGCGGATCTGCCCGCCGTGGCGCAGGATGATCCTCCGGCAGAGCGCCAGCCCCAGCCCCGTCCCCTCACCCGCCGCGCGCGTGGAGAAGAACGGCTGGAAGAGCTTCTCCATGTCCTCCGGCTTGATGCCCACGCCCGTGTCCGTGACGGCCACCACCGCCGTGTCCCCGTCGCGCTCGGTGGACACCTTCACCCGCCCGCTGGTGCCCACCGCGCGCAGCGCGTTGTCCAGCAGGTTCACCCACACCTGGTTGAGCGAGCCCGGATCTCCCATCACGAGCGCGTCGCACCGGTAGTCCCGCTCCACCACCACCTCGTGGGGCACCCGCCACGCCAGGATGCTGAGCGTGGAGTCCAGCGAGGCATCCAGGTTCACCGGCACCGGTTTGTCGCTGGCGCGCACGAAGGACAGCAGCGACTCGGCGAGGTGGCGGATGCGCGTGCCGCACTCCTCGATGACCTCCAGCATGGCGCGCGCCAGCTCCGGATCCGGCTGCCCACTCAGCACGCTGTCGCGCAGGGGCAGGATCGCGTTCATCAGCCCGTTGAGCGGGTTGCGCACCTCGTGGGCGAAGCCGGAGGTGAGCAGGCCGGTGGCCGCCAGCCGCTCGTTCTCCGCGGCGCGCACCGCCGCATCCCGAAGCCGCAGCTGCGCCTCGATGCGCGCCAGCAGCTCGCGCGGCGAGAAGGGCTTGCCCAGGTAGTCGCTCGCGCCCACCCCCAGGCCCTCCACCTTCTCCGCCACCTCCTGCCGGGCGGTGAGGAGGATGACGGGGATGTCCGACGTCTCCGGCAGCCCGCGCAGCTGCGCCAGCATCTGCAGGCCGGACATCACCGGCATCATCACGTCCGAGACGATCAGATCCGGCTGCTCCTTGATGGCGAGCTGACAGCCCTCCTCGCCATTGACGGCCTCCAGCACCCGGTAGTCCGCGCTGAGCACGCTGGTGACGAAGCCACGGATCTCCGTGTCGTCCTCCACCACCAGGATGCGCGGCGCGTTCGGAGGAGCCGTCTCCTCCGCCCCCTCCGTGGGCCCCGTCCCGGGGCGGACCGCGGGGAGCCCCTGCGAGTAGGAGCGGCGCTCGCGGCGCACCGGCAGCTCCACCACGCGCCGATCCCGCAGATCCTCGCGGATGTGCGCCGTGCCCTTGGGGAGCCGGACGTGGAAGGCGGAGCCCTTGCCCACCTCGCTCCTCACGCCGATGTGGCCCGCGTGCAGATCCACCGTCTCCTTCACCAGCGCCAGGCCGATGCCCGAGCCCCCGAAGCGGCGCGTGCCGGTGGAGTCCGCCTGGGCGAAGCGATCGAAGATGACGGGGATGTCCTGGGGCGCGATGCCCGGGCCGGTGTCCAGCACCTCCACGTGCACGGAGGTGTCATCCTCGTGGATGCGCACCGTCACCGCCCCCTCCTGGGTGAACTTGAGGGCGTTGGAGATGAGGTTCTGGAAGACGATCTCGACGCGCTCCACGTCCGCGTGGATGGCGGTGACCGTGCCGCCCTCCAGCGCCAGCCGGATGCCCTTCTTCTCCGCCATCACCTTGAAGGGCGACAGCAGCGTGTTGAGCAGCCCGAACAGCTCCACCGGCTGGTAGCGCAGCCGCGTCTTCCCGGCCTCCATCTGCGCCAGATCCAGCAGGTTGTTGATCAGCTTGAGCAGGCGGTTGGCGCTGCGCTCCATCGTCGCCAGGTGCTGGCGGACGGAGGCGGGGATGGTGGCCGGATCGCGCTGCATCAGCGACTCGAGCGACAGCAGGATGAGCGTGAGCGGCGTGCGCAGCTCGTGGCTCACGTTGTCGAAGAACTCGCTCTTGAGCCGCGTCAGCTCCTTCTGCGTGTTGAGCGCCGCCTCCAGCTTGGCGTTGGTCTCGGTCAGCTCCCGGGTGCGCGCGGCGACGCGATCCTCCAGGGCCAGGTTGCTCTGGTAGACCTCGTCATAGCGGCGCTCGAGATCCCGCAGCGACTGGAGCAGGCCCTCGTTCTGCGCGGCGAGGTACTCGTCCTTGCGCCGCACCTCCAGGCGCGCGTCCAGCCACGCCCCGAAGGAGGCGGCCCCCAGCGCGATGGTGGGGACGAGCACCGGCAGCGTGCCCAGCCCCATCAGCCCCATGCCCGTGCCCACCGCCACGCCCGCCAGCAGCCCGGCGCCCGTGCGCCAGCCGCGCACCGTCTCGTGCCAGTTGAGCTCATAGCGGCAGCAGTCCGCGCCCCGCACGTGGCACTGCAGCTCCAGCACCTGCGCCGGCGGCAGATCCCAGATGGTGGGCACGGAGGCCAGCTGCGCCATCCGGCCCTCGCACAGGTTGCGGTTCCGCTCCGCGCTGCGGCTGCGGTAGGCCAGCACCATGTGGTTGTTGGACAGGGACTCGATGGTGAACTGCCCCACCCGGTTGAGCGTGGGGAACAGCTCCACCGTCTTCACGTACACCGCCTTCGCGGTGCCGAAGGTGCGCACGGCGTGGAACAGGAAGCCAATGGCCTCCGGCGTCGCCGCGAGCCGGCCCGCCTTGGTGGTGAAGGCCGGATCCCCGGACTCGTCGACGAGCGCGTCCACCAGCCGCTCCAGGAACTGGAACGAGATGAAGTTCGTCAGCGTGGTGACGTACTCCAGCGACAGCCCCAGCCCGTGCTTCTTCCACGCCTGGCGCAGGCGCTCCTCGCCGTACTCACGGCGGAAATAGAGCAGCAGCACGGACACCGCGCGGACGCTCAACTCGGGAGCATCATCCGGCGTCCGATCCTGGGGTTGGGGGGCGATGGCCTGCACTACCTCCATCAACGCTTCTGTCCTTCCGTAATCAGGAGGACAGAATACTTCAACGCGTCCGGATCCGACAGCAGGCCCAGATATTGCTCACAGAAGACCCGGTAGCCCAGAGTACCCCCGAAAGCCGGTGAAACCACGGGCTCCAGCGTGGTGAAGCGCTGCTTCCAGTCGTTGATCAGCCGGGAGTCCGCCGCGCCGGCGACGACCCACAGGGGAGTCAGGTGTACCCGCACCGCCTCCAACCCAGCCCGGCGGAAGAGGTGGAACAGCTTCCGGCCCACATAGAGATCCAGCCCCGCGGCGCCCAGGGCGGAGACGAACAGGCGGCACCCCTCCTCGAGCTCCGGTGAGAGGGGCCAGTTCTGCAGCCCCAGGGCGTCCACATCGGCCACCACCACGCGCCCGCCGGGCCGCGCCACGCGGATGAACTCCGCCAGCGCACCCGCCGGGTCGGGCAGGTACTCAATGACGAACTGGCACCACACGTAGTCGAAGGTGTTGTCCTCCAGCTCCAGCTTGCGGAGATCTCCCTGGAGGAAGGAGCACTGGGGCAGCGGCGCACAGTGGGCGCGCGCCTCGGCCAGCCGCTGCGCGTTGAGATCCACCCCCAGCACGCTGCCCTGGCGACCCACCACCTCGGCCATCACGGCGGTGATGACGCCGGGGCCGCAGCCGGCATCCAGGGCCCTCATGCCCGGCGCGAGGCCGGTGGTGAGCAGGTGGCCGTGTACGGGCAGGGCCCGGGCCTGCTCGGCGAGTCGCCGGGCCTCTACCTCGGACTCCATGAGGTAGCTGCCGCCGCTCACGCCGCGCGATCCTCGTCCTGATCCAGGTGGCGCGCGGAGCGGTTCTGGAGGCGCTCGAAGACGGCGGCCATCAGCATGTGCCACGTCCGCGCGGTGCTGCGGTGGAAGGTCCACTCGGCCACGCGGCAGTGCCAGCGGAACCCGAGCGACACCAGCCCCTCCACCTCATCATCCTGGACGAGCGCCAGCGCCGAGGCCTTGCCCTGCTCCCGGTAGTGCTCCACGCACCGGGCCGCCAGCGCCTCCCGCGCCTCGGCGGCGCGCGGGTGCTGGGGATCCGGCACGACGAAGGAGAAGGCCGTCGTCATCTCCGGCCAGCTCAGGCCGGGCGTGGCCTCCTCCGCCAGCGCCATCGCCAGCGGCGCGTCCTCGCCGTCCACGACGAAGAGGGAGCGCCCGCGCTGCAGCCCGTGGACGGCGTAGCGCTTGGAGAGCGTATTCATCCGCGCCTCCTGGGCCAGCAGATCATCGGCCATCAGCCGCACCACGTCGCCGCGCGCGCGCAGGCTGTCCTCCATCCACCGCAGATCCGCCTGGGTGGCGGGCCGCACCTGGGGCAGCTCCTTGCGCGTGCGCAGGGGCTGGGAGAAGGCCAGGCGCGTGTAGTTCATCGTCCGCAGGTCCGTGAGGCCCTCGATGTACATGGAGCGGGCGATCCAGCCGAAGACGCGATCCGGCCACTTGTTCTGGATGCGCCAGAAGATGCGCAGGTAGTGCACGTCCTCGTGGGCCTCGGCGTAGTCCACGCAGAGGGCGGACAGCTCCCGGGAGATGCTCTCGCCCCGGCGCACCGTGGGCAGCACCATGAGGTGCTGGAACATCCACGTGTGCGAGTGCGTCCGCACCCCGGAGACGTGGCCGAGCAGCTCCGGCCCGTCGCAGTAGAGGAAGGTGCGGGTGAGCCCCTCGCTCGCGCCGGCCAGCTTCTGGTGCGTGTCCTCCAGCACCTGCAGGTGCGGCCCCTCCTCGAAGGGGTAGTCGGGGTGGAACAGATGCACCTTCTGCGCCAGCTCCCAGATCTTGCTGAACGGCTCGGTGCGCCCATCCCGCACCTGGGGGCAGCGCGCCTGCACGAAGGCGTTGATGACGGCCTGGCGGGCCTCGGGCCGCACTTGGGTCAGCCGCATCCCGCAGCGGAAGGGCCGGGCCATGCCTCCAGCGGTCTGATCCAGCAGCGGCGCGTTGTCTCGCACCTCCGCGCTGCAGAGCGCCCGCGCGCCGTCCGGCAGGAGCAGCGTGAGCTCGTCGATGATGAGCCCCACCGGCAGCACCTCGCGGGCCGCGTCATAGACGATGGACAGCCCCATGGGCTGCAGATCCATCACCGGGTGCTCGCTGTGCTCTCCCGTGATGGGGGAGAGGATCGAGATGGCGAAGGGCTGCTCCTGGTCGGCGCGGAACCGCATGCTGGCGCGGCGGTGGTACATGGACAGGCTGCGCGGCAGCGAGAGGGTGAAGCCGTCCGCCTCGGTGCGCACCACGGCCGCCCAGCCGCGATAGCTCTTGCCGCTCATGTCGAAGAACACCTGCACCACGTCCCCCACCGAGACCGTCCACTGCTGGGGGTTGCCGCACCGCAGCTCCGGGCGCAGGCCCTGCCCGTCCTCGATGAGCGTGGCGGCCAGCTCCTCCCGGAACCGCACCCCCTGCACGAGCATGCACTGCAGCGAGGGCTGCCGGCGCAGCGCGCGCCGCATCACCGCGAGCACGCGCACGAAGTCATCGATGGTGGCCAGCTCCACGTACCCGATGCCGGCGCCCGCCCGCTCGATCTGGACGCCGACGCGGAAGAAGGCATCCCCATGCGTGCGCTCCAGCCCGATGTGCCGGACGAAGCCGCCCCCGGCGCGCAGCACCACCTGGCCGGCCCGCTCCACCCGCAAGTCGAACAGGCGGGTGCCGGGCGGGAGCTTCTCGATGGGGGCGTCCACTGGCAGCTTGAGCAGGAAGCCCTCGTTGCCCACGTTCAGGCAGAGGGCGTGCAGCGTCTGCCCCTCCACGGTGAAGCAGGCATGCAGCCCCACCGTGGGCACGCGCTTGGAGGAGCGCTGCCGCAGCAGCTCGCGCAGGCTGCGGATCATCTCCTCCACGGAGACGGTGGGATCCACCGTGTGGAACTCGTGCCCCTCGGCCGCGACGTCCACCAGCTCACGCATGGCCTCCGTCTCGGACTTGGGGCACAGGAACACCCGCAGCGCCCGGGGCGCCAGCCGCTCCAGATCCCGGATGAAGCGCCGGGCCTCCATGGCGTCCGCCAGCACCACGTCCGGCACCCGCTCCGCCAGCGTGCGGGCCGCGTCCTCCCGCGAGGAGACGGCGACAATCTCCCGAGGGGCCAGGGCGGCCACCAGCCCGGCGCGCAGCACCGGATCGGGATGGACGATCAATACCGATTGCTCGCGCGTGAGCATCAGCACCTCCTGAAGCGCGCGCCATCGGGGCTCTGCCGGGCCTGCCTCATCACAGACTCTCCATGCGCGCCAGGGAGCGCCCCAGCCGCCGAGAGGGGCGCAGGCCAGGGAGCGAGTTCAGCGAACCCAAAAGCTAGCCGCTTTCCCGCGTGAAGAAAAGTTGCCCCGATGGGTTCTGCCGTGAAGTGGAATGAACGGTATTTTCTTCGTCTCGCGAACTAAAGAAGGATCAGGAGGGCCGATGGGCGCCGAGATGGACCATGAGACGAAGATCCAGGAGCTGAAGCGATCACTCAACGCTGTCATCCTGGCGCACTATTACCAGGAGAGTGAAATCCAGGACGTGGCGGACTTCGTCGGCGACAGCCTGGCGCTGGCCCAGGCCGCGGCGAAGACGACGGCGGACGTCATCGTCTTCTGCGGCGTCCACTTCATGGCGGAGACGGCGAAGATCCTCAACCCGACGAAGCAGGTGCTGCTGCCGGATCTGAAGGCGGGGTGTTCGCTGTCGGACCGGTGCCCGCCGGGGGCCTTCAAGGCGTTCAAGGAGAAACACCCGGACGCCTTCGTGGTGAGCTACGTGAACAGCTCGGCGGCGGTGAAGGCGATGAGCGACGTGATCTGCACGTCCTCCAACGCGGTGAAGATCGTCAACCGCGTGCCCCGGGATCGGCAGGTGCTCTTCGCGCCGGATCAGCACCTGGGCCGGCACGTGATGAAGCAGACGGGCCGGGACATGGTGCTGTGGCCGGGCAGCTGCATCGTCCACGAGATCTTCAGCGAGAAGAGGCTGGTGCAGCTCAAGGTGGAGCACCCGGACGCGGAGGTGGTCGCCCACCCGGAGTGCGAGCAGGCGGTCCTCCGGCACGCGGACTTCATCGGCTCTACCAAGGGCATCCTCGACTACGTGGTGGCCAGCCCGAAGCAGAAGTTCATCGTGGTGACGGAGGCGGGGATCATCCACCAGATGCAGCTCAAGGCGCCGGGCAAGACGTACATCCCCGCCCCGCCGGACAACGGGTGCTCGTGCAACGAGTGCCCGTACATGCGGCTCAACACGCTGGAGAAGCTCTACCTGTGCATGCGCGACCGGACGCCGGAGCTGCTGCTGCCGGAGGAGCTGCAGAACGCCGCGCGCGCCCCGCTCCAGCGCATGCTGGAGTGGTCCTGACGCGCGGCGTCGATTCCGTGGAGTGTCATCCAGCACAGGAAACCCGATCTGGCAGCTTGCGCCGGACGGGCCGGGGTGAGATGGAGCACGCGTGGGCTTTCGATTCCTAGCCGTCCCCAGCCACCGCCTCGTCGATCACCCTCGCGCGCTGCCGGATGAAGATCGTTTCGAGCCGGAGCTTCCTCCCATCCCCGAGGCCGTGGAGCGCGCGCTCGCGGGCTCCGAGTTCCGGGATGTCCGCGCGCGGGATCGCCTCCGCTCGCTGCTGCAGAGCGATCGGCCACCGACGCTGGGCTCGCCCGGCGCGGGCTTCGGCCCCTCGGCCGTCTTCGCCCAGCCGCCCCAGGATCTGCCGGCGCTGCTGCGCCTGGCGGATGAGCTGGAGTCGCTCGCCCGCCGAGAGGCCGGTGAGCGCGCGCTGGTGTGGAAGTGCGGCGAGTGTGGCGCCCGCTACGCGGTGCCCGTGGCCCTGGTGAGGCCGGTGTCCATCCGCTGCGAGCGGTGTGGCAACCCGGTGGAGCTCACCGCCCCGCACAGCCTGGGCGAGGAGGCGCTGATCGATCCGTTCCTGGGCGCGGTGAACCAGTGCCGCCGGGAGCTGGCGGCCTTCTTCCGCGAGGCGATGGCGCGCGGCTGGCCCGTGCTGGTGTCCGCGGGCCAACGCCCCGCCATGTCCGGCGGAGAGCCCGCGCACGAGGACGGCGGCTAGCGGGCAGCGGTCAGATGAAGACGCCGGCGGACGCGTCATAGCGCGCGTTCTCCAGCTTCAGCGCCGGGCCCTTCTCGTCGCGCAGCGCATCCATCACCTGGCGGCCACCCTTGCACCGGCTGCACTCGCACTTGCCCTTCTTGCAGGTGCAGTCCGCCTTGCTGCTGCACTGGCACTTCGCCGACAGCAGCTCGTCCACCTCGCGCAGCGGATCCTGCGCGGTGAGCGCCTGCGCCGCCTCGTCCTGCTTCACCTCGGCGGGGGCCTGCTGGGCCGTGGCCGCTCGCTCGTGGCCCTCACAGGCATGCCCCACGCTCGGCGCCACCAGCACGCCGCTCGCCATCCACAGAGCAGCCACCGTCATACCGATGCGCTTCATGTGCTTCCTCCTCCGGGCAACAGCCTGAATCAGCCCACGACAGCCTGAATCCTCGAACCGCGAGCGCCTATACCCCAGCGCTTCGCCTCTGCCAAGCCCACTATCACACCTGCGCCTACCTTCCAGGCGAATCCCAGCCGGGCGCCGCCCGTTGCTCGCGACAGCCAGAGGCGCCGCGTACAGTCCGCCCGCCCCCTGTGTCCGATCGAACCGACCGCCTCCTGTACCTCGTGGCCCTGCTGCTGGGCATGCTGCCCCTGTGGGTGGCCCGGCATCTGCCCATGGTGGACCTGCCGCAGCACCTCCACCTCATCTCCGTGCTGCACCGGTTGGAGGATCCGAGCACGCTGTACCCGGAGTTCTTCGCCGCGCGCAACGCGCTCACTCCGTACCTGGGCTACTACTACCTCGTCAGCGGGCTGAACTGGCTGCTGCCGCTGGAGGTGGCCAACCGCCTCTTCCTCAGCGCCTATGTGGCGGGCCTGCCCCTGTCGCTCGCCTTCCTGCTGCGCGCGCTCGGCCGGCCCACGTGGCCCTCGCTGCTCGCGCTGCCCTTCGCCTACGGCGACAGCTTCGCGTGGGGCTTCGTCAACTACTGTGCCTCGCTGCCGCTGGCCGTCCTGTGCTGCGGCCTCTTCGTGCGCACCCTCACCGATGGGCCGCGGCGCCGCGCCTGGGCCGCGGGGCTGGCGGTGTGCCTGGTGGCCGTCCTCCTCTTCCACGTGCAGGCCTTCTTCTTCCTCGGGCTGGGGCTGCCCTGGCTGCTGGCCACCACGCGCGTGCCCGAGGATGCCCAGGCCCGGGATCTCCGCGCCCGGCTCCGGCCTCGGCTCCCCGCGCTCGCGGGCGTGGCCCCGGGCGTGCTCCTCTTCCTCGGCTGGGTGGCGCTGCGGCTCGGCCAGCCCGCCGAGATCGCCCCCGGCCAGCCGTGGAAGGCCTGGGGGCCGCTCCTCTCCGAGCAGAACCTCGCCTGGAAGTCCTTCGCGCAAAACCGGGGCGAGCTCCTCCACGTCCTCGCCAACCTCTTTCATGATGGCTCGGATCGGTGGCCGGTCTACGCGGTGGGCGGCGTGGCGCTGGTGGGGCTGGTGCTGGGCCTGACGCTCGGCGGCCCTCGCCCCGAGGGGCCCGTGGCCCGCTTCAGGCTCCTGGGGCTCGGGCTGATCGCGCTCGCCCTCTACTTCCTGCTGCCCTTCGACATCCGCGGATACATCTACTACCTCAACACGCGCTACGCGCACCTGGCCGCCGCGCTCCTCGTCGCCAGCGTGCCGATCACACGCCCCAGCCACGGGCGCCCCCTGCTGTGGGCCAGCGCCGCGTGCGCGCTCCTGCTCGCCGTGCTGCTCGGCCGAGGCTTCCGCGCCTTCTCCCGCGAGGCCTCCGAGTGGGACGCGCTCGTGGCGGCCACCGCGCCCCAGCCCCGGGTGATGGGCCTGATCTTCGAGCCGCGCTCCCAGGTGGTGCGCTTCCCCGTCTTCCTCCACGGCGCCGCGGTGCTCGCCCGGGCGCGCGGCGGCATCACCCACTTCAGCTTCGCCCTCACGCCCCACTCTCCCCTGCGCTACGTGGGCGATCCCCCCCCCACCTTCCCCTCCGAGTGGCGGCCGCAGGAGTTCTCCTACGCCTCGCAGGGGGCCTTCTACGATCACTTCCTGGTGCGCGGCGCCCACCCCTCACGCGTCTTCGGCGCCCGGCTCCAAACGGAGCTGGCCGTGGTGGCCAGGGAAGGCGAGAGCTGGCTGGTGCGGCGCCGCTGACACGCCGACTGTGGGGGAGTGAGCGTCAACGAAGGCAGGGCCCCACGTCCCGCGCGGGGTGCAGTAGAAGAGGCCCCCATGCCCAACCCGCACGAGCCCCGTCCCCTGCTCGACGCGCTCCGCTCCGGCGCGCCGCTGCCCGAGTTCCCCCCGGACGCCGTGGAGCAAGCCCGCACCCTCGCCAGGGACGCGGCCGCCGCCACCCCCGCCGCCGTCGAGGCCCTCCCCACCCCGCTCGCCGAGGCCCTCCTCGAGGGCGCCGTCCTCGCCGGCAGCACCCCCCTCCCCGAGGCCCTCTCCCGCTCGAGCGTGAAGCTCCTGGCCAAGGCGGCGAAGAAGGCGCTCTACCGCCTGCGCTCCCGCGGCGTCGCCGTCCCCGAGGCCCCGCGCCCCGCCACCCCGGAGCTGCCGCGCGCCCCCGAGCCCGAGGCCCTGCCCTGCCTGCTGACCAGCATCACCGGAGACGGCCGGCGCGCCCTGCTGCTCGGCCGCCCCCTCCGAGGCGGAGGCATCGAGGCGGCCCAGGTGATCTTCTCCGACGAGCTCGGCGTGGTGGAGCTCGCCTTCAATGAGGTGACCCGCAGCAGCTACCGCAAGCGCCTCAAGGAATCGATCGAGCCAGGCTTCGCGGTGGAGCTCTCTCGCGAGGAGGCCGCGGCCGTGCTCGCCGAGGCCGTGGCCCTCAACCTGAGCTCGCGCACCCCCTTCCCCAAGGATCTGGACACGGCGATGCGCCACTACGGCGTGCTGCCCGCCACGACCGAGCCCTCCGTCCCCCTCCCCGAGCCCGAGGACGTGAAGGGCGTCCTGGAGGGCCACACCCTCCACGAGACGGAGGAGATCTCCCAGTGGCTGCCGCCCGAGCCAGAGCTGCGCAAGGTGGCGCAGAAGATGGACGAGATCACCGCCAGCCCGCTGGCCCTCACCGGCCCCCAGCGCGAGGAGCAGATGCTCCAGGCCGTGCGCGCCGCGGCCCGCGCCTTCTTCACCCCCCGGGTGCGCAAGCTCTACGGCCTGCGGCTGTGGCGGATGGCGGAGTTCTTCGAGCGCACCGGCCGCGCGCCCGCCGCCCAGGTGGCACGCGCCGAGGCACGCCGGCTCTTCCACGGCCCCGAGGAGCCCTTCTCGCGCTTCGCCGAGCGCCTCTTCGAGAAGTTCCTCGTGCTGGCCGGAGCCCAGGCCGCGGCGCCCGAGCCCGGAGGCGACGCCGCGAGGCCAACGGCCTCGCCGGCTCCCGCCCCCACCGAGCGGCGCAGCCCCGGCGGCCTCATCCTCCCCTGAGCCCTAAGCTGACGCCCCGCCTCACCCCTGGATGCGGGCGCGCAACAGCAGCTCCAGGTTCTCGTCCTCCCACGCCTGAGCGCGCTTGTAGTCGTGGAAGCGCCGCTCGTGCTCCATGAACTCGGGCGGGTGGACACACCGCCGCCCGTCCTCGCCCCGCCGCGTGCGGTACACGTGGTGCAGCATCTCGTGGAAGACGATCCACTCGACGAAGTAGCGAGGCACCACCGGCTGATCCAGCGCCGGGTGGATCCGGATCACCTTCGAGTCCGCCGAGTAGGAGCCCATCTTGATGCTCTTGCGCGGCCCCTTCACCCGAGGCGCCGGGCCATACGTGATGGCCGCGGTGATCCGACTCCGGAAGTAGCGTTCGTTCAGCCGCTCGAAGATCCGGCCGAGATCATGGTGCCGCCCCACCGGCTCCAGCCGCAGGCGCTTGCGCATCTGCGCCGGAGACACCCGGCGGATGTACGCCTTGTTGCGTTCGATGAACCGATCCAGCCGCGTGCTGGCCTCCTGCTCACCGCTGCGCACGAAGTCCGCCAGCGCCTGGAGCACGTCATCCGGCGCGGCGAGGAACATGTGATGCACCCGCAGCCGGTACAGCGCGCGCTGGCGCTGGAACGTGAGCATCGTGTGCGTGTTGTCGTGGATCTCGATGGCGACCTTCGCGCGCAGCCGCGTGCGCAGCCGTCGCTCGAGGACACGCCGCCACACCTTCAGCAGCCGGTTCGGTTCCGGATCCACCGGTTGCTGCCGCGCAAGCCGCGCTGCCGGGTAACTCCGCTTGCTGACTACGCTTTTCTGCTTCTTCTGGCGCGCCATGGGTCAGCGCGGGATTTTAAGAGCCCGTCTGACATGCTGTAAACGCGTCTCCAGGAGCCGAAATCCTAGGAATTCCAACGACTTAGAGCCACTCATCCGCACTCGGGCCCACTTGTCCGCCCCTGGAGCAGGTCGGCATCCAAGCGCATAAGCCCGCGTTATCTCGAGGCTTTTCTGGCGCAGTGGATGGGGTAGATCTCCTTCTTTCCGAGCCGCAGTCGTTTGATGTCGCTGCCATCCCGCTTCCTCTTGGGAGGGCACCACCACTCCAGGGTGATCTTCCCAGGGGCGAAGTACAGGACCTTGTTGAGCTCGACCTTCCTGCCATTCACCCGGACCAGCGTGGGGGAAGAAGTCCTGAAGACCACCTCCACCAGCTGGGGCTCCGCCTTCGTCGCCTCCACCGTGGCGACCGACCCCCCGGTCGCCCCCTCCAGGGGCCTGGCAGGGGCCGGAGCGGGCTCTGTCCGAGCAGCCGGCGGAGCACTCCCCTCCGGCGTCGCGGAGCCGCCCTGCGTCTCCGCGCTCGGACCTGCCAGGTTGTCCGACGAAGCCGCGGCGAGAGGCTCGGCGCCGGCGGAGTCCTCAGGCTCGACGGGGGCCGGCGACGGGTCCGCTGCCGCCACAGCCTCGGGGGCAATGGAAGGCGCCTCCTCGGGCGTGTTGGCGGGCGGAGTCTCCGGCGAGGGCTCGGTGTCGGCAGGCAAGCCGTCCTCCGTCGCGCGCTGGGGATCGATCTGCGCGAGGGCCAGCGCAGCCCCGAGCCCAGGCTCCTCGGGCTCATCCAAGCTGGCGCTGACGGCCCAGAACAGGCTCACCCCGAGCAGGAAGAGCACCACCGCCCCCACCGCGATCAGGACCAGGATGAAGCCCCGGCTCTTCAGCGTGGAGCCCTGGCCCTCGTTCTCGTAGCCGGTGGTGGACTCGTCGTCGTCCTGATCCGCCGTGTAGCCCTCGGTCGGATCGGAGTCATCCATCTCATCCAGCTCGGAGAGCTCCGACTCCGTGTCCAGGGGCAGGTCTTCTTCCGGATCCACGAGCCTGTCGAACGGGCGGGAGCCCTGCGGGCCCCCCGTGGGCTGCGTCATCGAGTCGGAGGACGGAGGAGGCTCGTCGGCCAGGCGGCGCCGGTTCCCCGTCGAGGACTCCGTCACCGAATAGGCAGAGGCCTCATCGACCAGGCGGCGCCGCTGCCCCGTCGTGGGCGGTGTGACGGAGACGGAGGCGCCGTCATAATCCTCACCCTCGTCTTCCTCCTCGGGGGCGGGCCGGCGGCGCTGGCTCATCGTCGGCTGCGTCAACGAGATGGACTGGCCGGAGTCGTCATCCTCCTCCGCCCCCTCGGAGATGAGCGGCCGACGGGAGGGAGGCGCCTGAGGCCGACGCGCGCGCGGCTCGGTGTCCGGATCCGAGATAGGAGTGGGGCGGCGCGGCGACCCGCCGGAGCCTCGCCCCCGCTGGTGCACGGTGGACTCGCCGCTCTTGGTCCGCTTGTAGCCAGGGGCTCTGCCCACGGCGGTGCGCTCCACGCGATCCTCGATGACCTCCTTGGTCTGGTCGATCTCCCGGACCGCCTTGTCCTCGGCTGTCGCAGGCACGCTGGCGAGCAGCTCCAGCGGTCGCGCCATCTGCGTGGGCGGCTCCGGCTCGGAGGAGAAGCCGGGCGGCGAGGCCTCGCCCTCTCCCGTCGCGCGCCGCATGGGCCGGGCGGCGAGCCCCGGGGACATGGTCTGGGTGGCCTCCTTGCGCTTGGGCACGGCGATGGGGATGTGCAGGACGGTGCGCTCCTCCTCCTCGCCCATCAGCCGCGCGACGTACTCCGCGATGTTGGTGCTCTGCCTGAGCGCTCCCGAGTTGAGGAACACCTCCAGGTCGGCCTGCACCTCCGAGGCCCGCTGGTAGCGCAGGTTCCGGTCCTTCACCAGGCAGCGCATGATGATGCGCGACAGATCCGTGGGGTAGTCGTCCTTGAGCAGGTGCGGCGGCGACGGATCCTCGGAGCGGATGGCGTAGAGGATGCCCTCCGTCGTCGGCTTGGCGAACGGGCTCTTCCCGGTGGTGATCTCGTACATCATCGTGCCGAGCGCGAAGAGATCGGCACGGTGGTCCAGCTTCTCCTGGGCCACCTGCTCCGGGGCGAGGTAGAGGAACTTGCCCTTGATGACGCCGGGCTTGCTGCGGTTGACGAGCGCTCCGGCCTTGGCGATGCCGAAGTCGACGATCTTCACCCGACCGTCGTAGCCGATCATCACGTTCTGCGGGCTGACGTCCCGGTGGATCAGCTCGAGCGGGCGCCCATCCACGCCCTTGGAGTGATGCGCGTAGTCCAGCCCCGCGGCGACCTGGGCGCAGATGGCGGCGGCGACGCCATAGGGCACGTTGGCGCCGAACTTGCCCTCCTCCTGCACCACGCGGCGCAGGTCGATGCCCTCGACGAACTCCATCGCGATGAAGATGGTGTTGTCGAGCTTGCCCAGCTCATACACCTGCACGATGTTGGGGTGATGGAGCTGCGCGGCGATGCGCGCCTCGTCCAGGAACATCTGGACGAACTCAGGCTCCTCCGAGAGGTAGGGGAGGATACGCTTGAGGACCACCAGCCCGGGCGTGGGCGGCTCTTGCGCAAGGAAGAGCTCCGCCATTCCCCCCACCGCGAGCCGCTTGATGAGGAGGTACTTGCCGAACGGGATGGCAGTCTGGGGGGAAGTGGAGGAAATGGCAGGCCCGTCGTGGCTGGAACGAAGAGGTGGGATCAGGCCCCAGAGGCCTGACGTTTCCGGAGCTTACCTGCAAACGCGAGATTCGTGCAGCCACTCCGCCTACGGTGTGCTGGCCACTCCCGGCAGATCGATCGCGCAGTCCTGCGGGTAGAGGATGTAGGTGTAGGGATTATCCGTCCCCGGCACGACACCCGCGTCCCGGAAGGAGTAGGTGCAGCTGGAAAAGGTGCCGCCGTCCTCCGGGTTGGTGAAGCCGCCGTCCGCGCAGGGCACGTGGCTGTAGGTATCCCACACACCGCGGATGCCATTGGGGAAGCTGACGGAGCCGCCGTCATTGACGACGTTGCGCCAGTCGCAGCGAGGGGGGCCGCCGTCGAACGTCTCGCCGAAGGTCTTGTCGTTGCTCACCAGCACGCCGCCCGTCACCTCGAAGCCCAGGTGGACGTTGTTCTCCGGGTCCTCCGGGCGCTGCTTGAGGGCCACCGGGTTGGCGTTGGTGATGGAGACCGGCCCCGGGATGTGAACGCGCGTGCCGCCGAACTCGGGGTTGGCCGCCACCGCGCCACCGTCGGCATCGCCGAAGCCCGCCGGAACAGTGTTGTCCACCGGCACCTCAGCGGTGCCCAGCTGGGTGATGACGAGGCTGCCGGAGACGTTCGGCAGACCGAAGGCGCTCTTCAGCGCAGGCCGGTAGGCATTGCGCGTCTTGAGCTGACGCTCGGAGTTCGAGGCGTTGACATCCGAGGCGATGGCGTTGATGCGACGAAAGACACCCTCGATCCTCAGCACGTCACCCAGCTGCGGCTCATACTTCGTAGGAACGTCCTGGTAGAACTTGTCGACCCAGAGGCCCTCGTTCTTGAAGCACGGATCAACGACCCAGAACTGGGAGATGGAGTCACCCTGGCCGCCCCGGGTGGTGTCATCCACCGCGATGACGACCACGTACTCCAGCGTGACCGCCCGCCCCTGGGCTCCGGTCGCACGGAGCTGGCCGATGGGGCCACGGCCCTGGCTGTCCGGCCGCGGACACACCCTCGGGCCGGCGTCCGCGCCGCCATCGGTACCACCATCACCCTGGCTGCAGACGCCCGTGCACCCGTTCGGGCCACCGTCGGGATCAGGATCCTCACGGCCGGAACAGCCCATGAGCGCAGTGGCCATCAGCACCACCGCGCCCAGAGTCTTGCGCCGTTGCATCGCGTTCTTCTCCTATTATGGATTTTCCGGCGCCGTGCTCCATAGAGTCCGGCAGCTTCCGGCGTGAGCAAACCTTATACCGAGGGGGCGTGCGGGCCGGCAAGGCAGCCCGTCCGCCCCCTGTGACACACGCGAAGAATCCGAGGGACGCATGAAGGCGGTGGTGTTCCACCAGCACGGAGATGAGGGGGTCCTTCAACTCACGGAGTTCCCTGACCCGACCCCAGGCGCACGCGATGTGTTGGTGCGCGTCAAGGCCGTGGCGCTCAATCACCTGGATCTCTGGACCCGCCAGGGGTGGCCCGGGCTGAAGCTGGAGCTGCCTCACATCCTGGGCAGCGACATCGCCGGCGTGGTGGAGCGCGTGGGGCCGGAGGTGAAGGATCTGGCGCCTGGCACCGAGGTCCTCGTGAACCCCGGGCTGTCCTGCGGAGCCTGCGAGCGCTGCCTTCGGGGCGAGGACAACCTCTGCCGCGGCTACCGGATCATCGGCGAGCACGTGCGCGGCGGGTACGCGGAGCTGATCTCCGTGCCCCGGCAGAACATCCTCCCGAAGCCCACGCGCCTCACCTTCGCCGAGGCCGCGTGTCTGCCGCTCACCTCTCTCACCGCCTGGACGATGCTGGTGCGCCGCGCCGGCGTGCAGCCAGGAGAGACGGTGCTGGTGCACGCGGCGGGCTCCGGGGTGGGCAGCGCGGCCGTGCAGATCTGCAAGCTGCTGGGGGCCAAGGTGATCGCCACCGCCTCCACCGAGGAGAAGCTGAAGCGCGCCCGGGAGCTGGGGGCTGATCACACCATCAACTACCGCGAGAAGGACTTCCTCGATGAGGTGAAGCGCATCACCCAGCGGCGGATGGTGGACGTCGTCTTCGAGCATGTCGGCGCCGCCACCTTCGAGAAGAGCGTGGCGTGCCTGCCCAACGGCGGGCGGCTCGTCACCTGCGGGGCGACGACGGGCTACGAGGTGAAGCTGGACCTGCGGGTGCTCTTCTACAAGCGCATCTCCCTGCTGGGCTCCACCATGGGCAGCAAGGGCGATCTCTTCCGCGTCCTCCAGCTCGTGGGGGAGGGCCGGCTCAAGCCCGTCCTGGATCGAACGCTGCCGCTGGCGGACGCGGCGCTGGCGCACCGGCTCCTCAAGGATCGTGCTCAGTTCGGCAACATCGTCCTGCTCCCCTAGCCGCGCGGATCCAGCGCACGAAGCGAGAGTCCTCCCATGGCGCACCGGCTCCCCAAGTTCCTCCAGGGTCTGAAGCCGACCCTCCACATCGCCCACCGGGGCGGCGCCCTCCTGGCGCCGGAGAACACCCTCCACGCCTTCCGCATGGCCGTGGAGCGCTACCACACGCACATGCTGGAGCTGGACGTCCACCTCACGCGCGACGGCGAGCTGGTCGTCGCCCATGACTCCACCCTCGATCGCTGCACCGATGGCGCCGGGCCCCTGGCGGCGCTCACCCTCTCCGAGCTGCAGCGGTTGGATGCCGGCTTCCACTTCACCCCCGATGGAGGCCGCACCTTCCCCTTCCGCGGGCAGGGCGTCCGCGTCCCCACCCTGCGCGAGGTGCTGCGCGCCTTCCCCGGCCTGCGCATCAACCTGGAGATGAAGCCGGAGCCCCCTGGCACCGAGGACGCCCTCCACCAGGTGCTGCGCGAGGAGCACGCCTTGGATCTCGTGTGCATGGGCAGCGAGCACGACGCCGTCGCCGAGCGCCTGGCCCACCGCATGCCGGACGCCTGCCACTTCTACCCGCGCGAGGCCCTCATCGCCTACGTCCTCCCCGTGCGCGCCGGAGAGACGCCTCCGGTGGATCCGCGCTACACCGTGATCGACATGCCCGTGTACCTCGGAGAGCTGCGCCTGGTGGACGAGGACTTCCTCCGCGCCGCCGCCCGCCACGGCAAGTGGGTCAATGTCTGGACCGTGGATGAGCCCGCGGAGATGCGCCGCCTCGTCTCCGAAGGAGTCGGCGGTATCATGACGGACCGTCCGGATCTGCTGCGGCAGGTCCTCGATGATTCTTCCCTCGCGCCATCAGCCTGAGAGCCCATGCCCCGCACCGTGTCTCGCAAGCGCCCCGCTCCCGCCGCCCCCCCCCCCCCCCCCCCCCCGCGGGCCCCCCCCCCCCCCCCCCCCCCCCCC
>JAFGNZ010000186.1 GCA_016926755.1 Myxococcaceae bacterium
CCGTTGAGCAGGTCCGCGTCGAAGCCGTTGCGGTTGAGCACCGCCGTCACCAGCGCCGTGTCATCCCGCGTGTTGCAGAAGATGATGGCGTTGGGCGGCTCCTCCTTCTCCAGCACGTAGATGAGGTTGCGCGGCTTGGGGAAGGCGTCCGACACGTCGTAGCGGATGTGGTGGATGTGCTCCACCGTGAAGACGTCCCCGGACAGCAGCAGCGTCTCCGCGTTGGTGGTGTAGCGCGCGATGAGGTTCTGGATGTCCGTGGGCACCGTGGCGCTGAACAGCAGCACCTGCCGGTTCTTCGGGAGCCTGTCGAGGATGCGCGTCACCTCCTCGTAGAAGCCCTGGTTGAGCATCTCGTCGGCCTCGTCCAGCACCGCGTGATCGCACCCCTCCAGCTTCAGGTTGCCCCGGCTGATGTGATCGAACACGCGCCCCGGCGTGCCGACGATGATGGGCGTGCCCTCCTCCAGCGCGTCCTCTTGCTGCTTCATGGAGGCGCCGCCGTAGATGGCCGCCACCTTCACGCCCTTGTGCTTGCCCAGCTCCCGCAGCTCTTCGGCCACCTGCAGGGCCAGCTCGCGCGTGGGGCAGAGGATGAGGGCGCGCACCCGGCGCTCATCCGCGGGGATCTTCTCCAGCAGCGGCAGGCCGAAGGCCGCCGTCTTGCCCGTGCCCGTCTTGCTGCGGACGATCAGATCCCGGCCCTCCATGGCCGGCTGGAAGGCCTTGGCCTGGACGGGGGTGGGGTGGGTATAGCCGCGCTCGGTGATGGCCCGTCGGATCGGCTCGGAGAGGTTCATGTCCTCGAAGCGGATGTCCGCGACGTACTCGGCGGGGCGGCTGGGCGCTTCGGTCTCGGGAATGTCCGAAGGAGGGGTCGGGTCTTGGGGTATGTCGCTCATCAGGCAGGGGCATAACCCCTGCATTACGCTCTGGCAACAATAGCCTTTCTTTGCTGTATGGAGTCCCCATGGCGAATGGGAGGAAGAGAACCAAGAGCCCGGCCTCCCGGCCCCGCGCGAAGCGGCCGGCCGCCCCGGCCCCCGAGGCCGAGGAGGCCGAGGCGGAGCAGGAGGCCGAGGCGGCCGTGGAGCCAGAGGCCCTGGAGCCCGAGCCGGAGGCGCTCGCCGAGATCGAGGACGCCGAGGGGCCTGTCGCTCCGACGACAGCCCTGGCCCCGGCGGGCGAGGCGGGGCTCATCCGCAGGGACCCCCTCCAGGCGTACATGGCGGAGGTGACGCGCCACCCGCTGCTGTCGCGGGAGGAGGAGTACGCGCTGGCCAAGCAGTACCAGCAGACGGGGGATGTCCAGGCGGCCTACCGGCTCGTCGCCTCCAACCTGCGGCTGGTGGTGAAGCTGGCCCACGAGTACCACCGCAACCCGCTCTCCCTGTTGGACCTGGTCCAGGAGGGCAACATCGGGTTGATGCAGGCGGTGAAGAAGTACGATCCGGAGCGCGGGGTGAAGCTCAGCTCCTACGCCGCCTGGTGGATCCGCGCGTACATCCTCCGCTACATCATGGACAACTGGAAGATGGTGAAGCTGGGCACCACCGAGGCCCAGCGCAAGCTCTTCTTCAAGCTGCGCCAGGAGCAGGACAGGCTGATCGCCCAGGGCTTCGAGCCCAGCCCCAAGCTGCTGGCCGAGCGGCTCAACGTCACCGAGCAGGACGTGGTGGAGATGGACCAGCGGCTGGGGCACGACGAGCTGTCCATCGACGCGCCGCTGGGGGACGACACGAAGAGCACGCGCGCGGAGCGCTACCTGCCCTCCATGGCCGCGGGCGCCGAGGAGCGCCTGGGCAACGAGCAGCTCAAGGAGCTGTTCCGGGAGAACCTGGCCGAGTTCGCCAAAACACTCGAGGGCAAGGAGCGCTTCATCTTCGAGAACCGGCTGATCGCCGACGAGCCGCTCACGCTCCAGGACATCGGCGACAAGTACGGGGTGAGCCGCGAGCGGGCCCGGCAGATCGAGGCCGCCCTCATCAACCGCATGCGCGAGTTCATGCGCGAGCGCATTCCAGACTTCGACCTGGTGGCCGTGCCCAAGGGGTGAGCCGCGGAAGTGGGCGCCCGGCGCCTCAGCGCCAGGGGCGGGAGATGACGCAGGCGTTGATGCCGCCCACGCCCATGGAGAGCTTGCCCGCCACGCCCGGCGGCGTCGGCGTCTCCTGATCGTAGACGAAGCGGCCGTGCACCTTGCCGATCTCCCGGTTCAGCTCCGCGCTCTGGAGCGGGGTGGGGTAGATGCGGCCGCGGGCATAGCCCAGGTACTGCGCCGTCAGCTCCCAGCCTCCGCCGGCGGACATGCCGTGGCCGAAGGTGCCCTTGCGAGCCGTCACCAGCACCGACTCGGGCAGCAGCCCGCGCAGCGTCTCCACCTCCAGGAAGTCCCCGGGGGTGGCCGTGGCGTGCAGATCCCAGCTCCCCACCTCGGAGGGCGCGCAGTGGGCGGCGGTGAGCGCCGCGTGGATGGCCGCCGTGGGGCCCTCCTTGGAGGGCGTGATGATGTGATCGGCGTCCGCGGTGACGCCCACGGCCAGCGGCTCCATGCCCAGCGGCTTGAAGCCCTTGGCGGTGAAGTGCTCCAGATCCCCGAGGATCCACAGCACCGAGCCGCCCGCCACGTGCGTGCCGCGCAGGGCGGTGAGCGGCTTGGAGACGTTGCCGTCCGCGGCGATGACGCGGGCGTTGTAGAAGCCGCCCACCACGAGCGGGTGGGGCGGCGGATCCGTCATCCCCATCACCACGGCCTTCGCGTCACCGCGCTGGATGGCGTCCATGGCCAGCCTCAGCCCGTAGCCGAAGGAGGAGCACGCGGCCACCGGCGCGAACGTCATGCCGGTGAGCTTGCCCATCATGGAGATCTGCGAGGCCGGGGAGTTGTGGATGTTCCACAGCACGTTGGAGGAGACGGAGTTCCACGGCGGCTCGGGCGCACCCCACTTCTTCTGCAGCCTGGCGTTGCGGGTGCGCTTCTCCTTGATGACGGCCAGCTTGGCGGACTCCACGTCGCCCTCGCCCACGCCCAGCGCCTCGATTTCGCGCAGCTCGCGCAGGTACTCGCGCAGCTCCAGGGACTGCGCGGCCCAGTAGCGCCACCAGGCCTCCTCGGCCTCGTCCCGCTCCAGCTCCTCCACCGTCTCAGGCGCGGACGGCAGGCCGGGCCGGGGCTCGAGCGTCTCCAGCCACTGGCGCAGCGCCGTGTTGCGCGAGGGCTCCGCCCAGAACCTGTCCCACCGCCGCTGGGCCCGGTGCAGATCCAGCGTGATGTTGTGGACGGTGGGCAGGTCTCCCAGGCCGGTGCCCACGTAGACGTGGGTGCGGATGCCCTGGGCCTGCAGCTCCTGCTCCAGCCCCGGGTTCTGTCGCAGCGCCTGGATGAAGGCGGCGATGGCGTACTGGGTGGGCTTGCCCATCTTCTTGTCGAGCTGGGCGAAGCGGCTGGACGGGAAGCGCGCGTCCACCCACGGCTTGTACTCGGTGAAGTCGAACTCCGGCATCCCCACCAGGAAGTTGTCCGGGCCGAAGCCGTTGAAGGGGGAGAGCCAGCTCTCCGTGGACGCCAGGTTGCGCTCGAACGCGTCGATGTCCTTGGACCGAGGGGCGACGACGCCCCACCCGAAGATTCCTACTCTGCGCACGTGTCTGTTCCTCGTGGCCGCCGGCCGGGGCTACAGCGGCTGTATCTTCAGGTTGTCGAAGTGCACCTTCGTCTCCCACCCCGAGAACCCGAAGAACTGGTTGCGTGGTCCTTCGAGCGGGGATGGATCCCGGAGGGAGAGGAAGGGCTGCCCGTCGATGCTCCACTCAATGGTGGCACCGCGGCGGGTAATGGTGAAGTGGTAGCGCTTGCCGGGCTCCACGGCCTTGCCGTCTCGGATGGCCCGATCCGGGGTGTGCTCGTGCTGGCGGGCGATGGCCGACTGGGTGTTGCGCCAGCCGCCGAAGATGAAGACGTAGCCGCTGGCCGTGTACTGCATCCGCAGGTCGCCCGCATAGAAGGAGCGGCCATCGCCCCACGCCTCCACCTTGATGTCGCCCGAGGGCTCGTCCGTCCAGGCGTCGAACTCGATGGTGGCGTTGGTGGGGATGGGGCGCTTGAGCCACACGGGCCGGTTGTGCGTCAGCCGCACCGTGAGCGCGCCGTTCTCCAGCTTCACGGCCGAGGGGTTGGTGACGTTCCAGTCCTCGCCGAGCGCCTCGCGATCGAAGCTGTCGGCGAAGGGCCCGGGCGGGGGCAGCGGGGGCGGGGGCGGCGTCACCACGATGGGCGCCGAGCCGTCCAGCGGCACGACGCTCAGGTTGTCGAAGTAGAGCTGCGACTCCATGCCGGAGAGGCCCAGCCGGTCATGGCCAGGGCCCATGAGCGGGAACGGATCGTTGAGCTCCAGGAAGGGCTGGCCGTCGATGCTCCAGCGCAGCAGGGTGCCGCGCCGCTCGATGCGCCAGCGGTAGGTGCGGCCGCCCTGCACCGGGAAGGTGTTGGACTCCACGCGGACCTTGGTGTCCGGGAGGAAGACGCCGGTGTTGACCAGGTCCGCGGAGGGCAGCCCCAGGCGCTCGGCCGCGCGAGCCGCCTGCCGCTGGAGCACCGACAAGGGCGGGGCGTTCAGATCCTGGCGCGCGATGACCGACAGCGTGTTGTTCCACCCGCCATGCACCAGCACGTACCCGGAGCCCGGATCCGTGCCGTCGCCGAACAGCTCCACGCGGATATCGCCCTCGGGGTACTCCGAGCGCACGTCGAACTCGATGGCCACGTCCCGCGGGAGCGCCGCCTGGAGCCAGAGGGGGTTGTTCTTCACGCCGGGGGCCAGCAGCTGGCCGTTGACCACCCGCCAGTAGCCCCCGAGGGTGAAGAAGTCCCGTTCCACCACGGCCGGATCCGAGAAGTCCTGCACGTAGGGCACCTTCGCGGTGGCGGGGACGGCCTCTCGGAAGAGCACGTAGTGGAGCAGGGGGAGCTGCGCCGCGACGAGCACGACGGCGAGCACGGCCCAGCCTCGCGGGGACAGCCCCGCGGGCTTCACCCAGGGAGTCACCTGGGGCGTGGCCTGAGCGGCCTGCGTCGCGGGAGCAGGGGCAGGGGCGGCAACCTCCGTGCCCTTCGCCTGCGCCCCCTCCGCGGGTTGGAGCGGAGCGTTGGGGACGCTCTTCACCTGAGCGCGCTGCTGGCTCTTCGCCTTCGCCTTCTCCTTGCGCTTGGCCTGACCCATCGGTGTCGGTGGTCCCTGAGGGGGGAAAGGGCGCGGACTCTACGCGCCACCTCATGGGAGGTAAAGCGTGCCAACCAGCGGCTGGAGGCCTGGACTCCAGGCTACTTGACACCCCAGCGACGCTCGAGCGCCTTCTGCTCGGCCTTGCGCAGCTTCAGCCGCTCCTTCTCCGCCCGGATCTGGTCCGCCTCTTCGGGCGAGGGGCGGACGGCGATCTGGTAGACGCTGCCGGCCAGGGCGAACAGCCCCGCCGCGATGATGACGCCCCAGGGCTGGTTGGCCACCGCCGTCACCAGCCCGCCGAACTGGTGCAGGGCCGACAGGGCGCCGATGACCAGCACCCACGCCCCCACCGCCGAGGCCACGACGGCGCCTACCACCCGGTGGAGGATGGCGGAGATCAGCCCTGTAATGAGGAAGGTGGGGATGAAGCCCAGGAGGAACTCCGAGGGCCCGGCGATCCGCCCGGCGAGCAGCCCGAGGGGGATGCCCACGCCCAGGAAGACGATGGCTGGAGGGAGGAGGAAGCCCACCACCGCCAACAGTGCCGCCACCAGGGCGGGCAGGCGGGGATCCAGCTCCGTGATGCCCAGCTTGCTGGCGAGCACGGACGTCCAGGCCATGCCGATGAGGGCCCCGACCGGGCCAGCCACCAGTCGGAAGGCGCGCCCGCCACCGAAGAGCAGTAGCGCCAGTCCCGCCACACAGCACACGATGCCTGCCCACGTTGGCAGGACACGGTAGAGGGCCACCCAGCCTTGCGGGTCGACCTCCTGGTACTTCCTGAGCGCCTGGAGGAAAGCGTCCACGGCACCACCTTAATACCGAGAGAGCGCGAGCGCGATGAGGAGGAGGAGGAGGGCCAGCACCAGGGCGCCGAAGGCATAGACGGCGGGAGGCGTCTGGGTGCGCCGGAGCAGCTCCTCGGCCTGGGCCCGGTCCTCCGCGGAAGGGTTGGCCTCCAGGATGCGCCGGGCCTCACGGCGCGCGCCCGCGACATCCCCTCGCTCCATTCGCTTCCAGGCCGCGGCCATTTCCGGGGAGGTCGGGTCCTGGGGCGTTTGTCCGCCTTTCGCCATGCGTGAACTCTATAGCGAGGAATGCAAGGGCGCGTCGACGGTATATAGAGTTCGTCATGAGTGTGCGGCGCCTCACCCGTCGAAACCTCCTGCTCGGCACGGCCGCGCTGGTGCCCCTCCTTTCACGGCGGGCCTCCGCCTTTGGCGAGAAGAGCCGCTTCATCCCCGCCGTCGTCAAGCACGGGGGCAACTGGGACAGCCGCCTCAATGGCCTGCGCCGCATCGCCTGGGAGCTGCAGCGCCGCACCTCCGTGGAGGTGCTGCCGGAGGCTCGCCCCTGCCTGCTCGGCAGCTCGGAGATCTTCGAGTACCCCTTCCTCTACTTCGGCGGGGACGGCAGCTTCCCGCCCCTGGCGGACACGGAGGTGGAGAACCTCCGGCGCTACCTCACCTACGGCGGCTTCATGCTGGCGGACGCCAACGACGGCAGCGACGGGAGCGGCTTCGACGCCAGCTTCCGCCGGGAGATGGCGCGCGTGCTGCCCCAGAGCCCCCTGAAGGCGGTGCCCTCCGCCCATGTCATCTTCAAGAGCTTCTTCCTGCTGGAGGCGGCCCCGGGCCGGCTCCTCCACAAGCCGCAGCTGGAGGCCTGCACGCTCGGCAAGCGGGCCGCGGTGATGTACTCGCAGAACGATCTGGCCGGCGCCTGGAGCCGTACCGAAGCCGGCGACTATGAATTCGACGTCTCCCCGGGCGGGGAGCCCCAGCGCGAGCTGGCCATCCGTGTGGGCATCAATCTGCTCATGTATGCGCTCTGCCTGGACTACAAGGACGACGCCGTCCACCTCGACATCATCCTCAAAAAGCGGCGCTGACCGCGGGGACAGCCTCCTCGCCGAGCGCGATTGATGAACACACAACCCTTCAACGCCTGGAAGCTGGTCAGCCTCTCGCCCCTGCCGCTGTGGGCGCTCGTCTTGTTGGGCGTGGGGCTGGTGCTGGGCATCGGCCTGGCGGCCTGGGGCATCCGCCGCGAGCCCTCGCGAGGGCGCAAGGTGCTGCTGTGGGGGCTGCGGCTGGGGGCGGGGGTGGCCGCGCTCTTCTTCCTGCTGGAGCCCGGCATCCGCCACCTGCAGGTGGCGCAGGTGAAGAACCGGGTGGCGGTGCTGGTGGATCGCTCGGCCTCCATGAGCTTCCCCGCGGAGCCGGGGGGCCCCACGCGCTCGGCGCAGGTGGGCGCCTTCCTGGAGAGGGCCGCGCCGGCGCTGGCCGCGCTGCAGGATCGCTTCACGGTGGAGGTGTACGGGTTCGACCCGGAGCTGGCGCCGGTGACGCCGGCCGCGCTCCAGAGCGAGCCGCCGCGGGCCGGCACCACGGATCTGCTCTCGGCGCTGCGCGGGGTGAGCGCGGGCTCCCAGGGCGCGCGGAAGCTCTCCGGGGTGCTGCTCTTCAGCGACGGCGCGGACAACACGGAGCTGGCGGCCGGGGCGGTGGGGCGGGCGCGCGCGGCGCTGGCGGACCTGGAGGTGCCGGTGTCCACCTTCGTGGTGGGGCAGGAGGCGCTCAAGGATCTCTCGATCGAGGGGCTGAAGGTGGATGACTTCGCCTTCGTGCGCAACTCGCTCACGGTGGAGGTGGAGATCCACGGCCGCGGCCTCTCCGGCAAGGAGATCCCCGTGGTGCTCAGCCAGGAGGGCAAGACGGTGGCGAGCAAGTCCGTGCGCCTGCGCTCCTCGGACGACGTGCAGCCGGTGTCGTTCACCTTCACCCCGGATCAGACGGGGCGCTTCGTCTACACGGTGACGGTGCCCACCTTCCCGGACGAGGCGGTGAGCGAGAACAACACGCGCTCCTTCACCCTCAAGGTGATCCGCGATCGCGTGCGCGTGCTGCTGGTGGTGGGGCGGCCCACGTGGGACGAGCGCTTCCTGCGGGGCCTGCTGCGGCAGGACGCGAACGTGGATCTGGTGTCCTTCTACATCCTGCGGACGATGTCGGATGAGCCGGGCGTGGTGAGCCAGGAGCGCGAGCTGTCGCTCATCCCGTTCCCGATGGAGGAGATCTTCGACACCAAGCTGGACACCTTCGACGTGGTGATCTTCCAGAACTTCGGGCACGCGGATCCGCAGCTCTCCATCGCCGAGTACGAGCGCAACCTGGAGCGCTACATCTTCAACGGCGGCGCCTTCGTGATGATCGGCGGGGACGCGGTGCTGGGCGAGGGGCGGGCGACCATGCCCACGCTGATGGAGGCGCAGCCGGTGCAGGCGGCGGGGCCGGCCAACCCGGAGCCCTTCAAGGCGCGCCTCACGCCGGAGGGCCTGCGCCACCCGGTGACGGCGGTGGGCGGCGGCGTGTCGAGCACGGAGTCCGCCTGGGAGGAGCTGCCGCCCATCCCCGGCATCAACAGCACCCGGGCGCGCCCCGGCGCGACGGTGCTGCTGGAGCACCCCTTCCACCTGGTGGACGGGAAGAACGCGCCGCTGGTGGCGGTATGGGACTACGGCCGGGGACGGGCGCTGACGATGGCCACGGACGCCAGCTGGTACTGGGCCTTCACCTCCCACCGGGAGGGCTCGCCCAACCGGACGTACGACCGCTTCTGGAGCAACGCGCTGCGCTGGCTGGTGAGGGATCCGGATCTGACGACGCTGAAGGTGTCGGCGGATCCGCCCTCGGTGGAGCCGGGCAAGCCGGTGGGGGTGGTGGTGTCCGCGCGGATGGCGGACTACCAGGCGGCGCAGGACGCGCAGGTGCGGGTGGAGCTGTACTCGGTGGCCGCGCAGAAGGCGGTGGCGGTGCAGACGGGGGTGACGGGGCCGGACGGGATGGTGCGGCTGGAGTTCCCTCCGCCGGCGCCGGGGCCGTACAAGCTGCTGGGCTCGGCGAAGAAGGGCGAGACGGACCTGGGGCAGGGCGAGGACGCGGTGGCGGTGCGCGCGGTGGGGCCGGAGCTGTCGGACGCCTCGGTGCGGCCGGAGCTGATGGAGCAGATCGCCCGGGTGACGGGCGGCAAGGCGTACCGGTTGCAGCAGGTGGACTCGCTGCCGGACGTGCCGCTGCTGGATCCGCCGGTGGTGGAGGTGGGCCGCGCGAAGGATCGGCCCCTGTGGGATCGCTGGTACTACCTGGTGGTGCTGGTGGTGCTGCTGGGCACCGAGTGGTTCGCCCGCCGCCGCTTCGGCTACGTGTAAGCAGCCACCGTCGCGTCCTCGTGGCCGTGGCGGAGCGCTCAGGCGGCCTCGGCCACGTCCTCCATGCACTCGTCTGCCAGCGCCTGGATCTGCGCGATGACGCCCATGCAGAGCAGCGCGCCGATCGTGAGGATCACCTGGGCCGCGAAGGCGGCGAGCAGGGTGGAGGTGAGGAGGAACGGCTCCGCCGCGAGGTTCCAGAGCAGGTACATCTGGACGCACCAGGCGATGGCGCCGAGCACCCACGCGGTCCACCACGCGGACACCGCCGCGCTCCGCTTGGAGGTGCCTCCGAGGCACCGCCACAGGCCGCGCAGCACGAGGTATGGATCATAGAGGTTGGCCAGGGGGACGAACCACCAGGCCACGGCCCAGCCGGGGGTGGTCCCGGGATCCAGGCCGAGCAGCTTCGCGGTCCTCACGGCCAGGTGCAGCCACCGGAGGAAGAAGAGGACCGAGAGCGCGGCGGCCAGGAGCTGCGGCGCGGTGAGCAGGCGGGAGAGCCGGTCGTAGGTCCGCTCCACCTCGAAGGTCGCCACCCCGTCGTCGAGCCGGGAGATCAGCCAGCCGGTGAGCACCGCGCCGAGCAGTGTCCCCAGCGCGAACAGCGCCAGGGACCACTGGGCCAGGCTCGCCCGGTTGCGCAGGGAGGGCAGCTCCCGGAGCCGCCGGTGCTCGCAGGCGGCGCAGCAGTCGTCCCAGGTCTCGCAGCGGGCGCAGACGAAGCGGCCACACCGGGCGCAGGTCCCCACCGGCTTGAGGGTGGGGTGCGCGGGGCAGGTGACATCACGCGCCGCGGTGGAAGTGGCCGAGAGCATCCGGGTGTTACTTGGGGATGATGCCACAGGCGATGCGCCCGCCCGCGTCCCCGGCGGGATCGGTCTTGTGATCGTCCGCCTTGGCGTGCACGACGACCGCGGAGCCATCCGCGTCCTGCATGGACTTCAAGGTGAGTCCCTGGTTCGCGAAGAACTCGAACTGGATCTTGCCGTCCTGGCCCACGAAGAGGTTGGGCAGATCGCCCTCGTGCTTGCCCCCCGCGGCCTTCATCCCGTGGGCCTTCTTGTTCGGGTTGAAGTGGCCGCCGGCGGTCTTGAAGTCGGGGCCCTCGCACTTGCCGGCCTCATGGATGTGGATGGCGTGCGTGCCCGGAGGCAGGTTGGAGAGCGCGCCCTTGATGAGGACGCCGTGGGGCGTCTGCTCGAGCGTCACCTCGCCCACGGGCTGGCCCTTGGCGTCCTGGACGCTCGCCTTGAGCGCCTCTCCGGTCTTCGCCTCCTGGGCCGCGCCCGGCTGCGGGGGCTTCTTCTCGGGAGTGGCCTTCTGGGCGAGCGCGGGGGCGGCGAGCGCGAGGGTGGCGGCGGTCAGCAGGGCGATGCGCTTCATGGGGTCTACTCCTCCTGGCAAGGGGTGGGGATGAGCCAGGTGCACACTAACCACGGAATGGCGCGCCCGCTCGGCTGGAAGGTTGCTCCTGCTCGTGTCCCGACACCGGGAGCTCAGCCTGGCTGGAGCGGCACGGGGACGACGCGCGAGGCGCCGAAGACGGGAGCCCAGCGCTCCTGCACCTCGGGGCCGTTGAGGAAGCGGACGAGCTCGCGGAACGCGTGGAGGGGCCCGCCGAGCCGCTCGGCCCAGGCGAGCCCTCGCGGTGAGAGGTTGGGGACGAGCGGCCCCAGCTCCTCGGGAGCGCGCGCCGAGCGCGTGATGGAGAGCCCCTCGTCGCGGATTCGCCGGGGCACGAGGAGCGGGGCGAAGCGCGCATGGCGGTGATCGTGGACGCAGCCCTCCTCCTCCAGCAGGGCCGCGGAGAGGGGCAGCTCACGCACGTTGAAGAGGAGCTTCACCGCGCCGAGGTGTGGATCATACGGCCCACGCAGCCGGTGATCGCCGCGAGGGATGAGGCGTCGGTCCAGGTAGCAGAAGGCGCGGGCCTCGGGGGGGAGGGCGCCTCGGTGGCGCGCGCCGGCGTAGCGGAAGAAGGGGCGCACGCGGGCGGGCTCCACGCGCGGCGGGGGGCCTCCCTCCTTCAGCGCCTGGAGCTTGGGCAGGAGCGTGTCGGGGATGCCATGGGCGCGGGCGAAGGCGCCCAGCTCGCGCACGGGGGTCCGGACGAAGTGGCGCAGGCGCGCGAGGAGGCGCTGGGGATCTTCATCCACGAGTAGCTCGTCGAAGCGGGTCTTCACGCCGGGGAAGCTCACGGGGACGAGCGTGGTGAGCGGCTCGCCCTCGGCCCGCCAGCGGGAGTCGAGCGTCGCGGCCTCGGTGGGAGTCGGGGCGAGCCGCCACTCGGGAGGCTCGGGCGTGAAGGGGGCGCGCCGCCCCTCCCGCTCGAACGAGGGGGGCGCCGCGCGGCCGGGCAGGGAGCTCCACACGGTGATGCAGGTGCGCACCTGGGTGCCGGTGAAGGCCCCGGAGCCCAGGTCCACCACCTCGCGCAGCTTCAGCGTGCCCAGCAGGGCCTGGCGCAGGGGGGCGTAGAGGAAGGCATCCAGCAGGCTGGAGGGCGTGATGAAGGCGAGCACGCCGGGCCGCGTGGCGAGCCGGTGCGCCGCGACGAGGAGGAAGAAGGCGAAGTCATCACGCAGGCTCGTCCCGGGCGGCAGCGCGAGCGGCAGGAGCGCGCGGAGGCGGGACCAGGCGGCGCGGTCCTTGAGCAGGGCGGAGGTGCCGTTGTAGGGCGGGTTTCCCACCCACAGCTCGCGGTGGCCCGGGGGAATGCGGGCCAGCAGCGGCGCCAGCCCTCCGCGCAGCGCGTCACCCACGCGCACCTGCGCGCCGGGCACCCGGGCCTGGCACACACGGGCCACCTCGGGCAGGAGCTCCAGGCCGCACAGCCGGGCGTCAGGCCTCATCCTCGCCGCGGCCGTGAGGAAGGCGCCAGCGCCGCAGGCGGGATCCACCACGGTGAGGGGCCCTTCACCCAGGTGTGCGAGCGCCAACCGCAGCGTGCGCTCCACCAGCGGCGCGGGCGTGAAGAAGGCGCCCAGCGCGAGCCGGTCCAGCCCGGGAAACTGATGAACGAGCGCCTCCTCGTCGAGGTGTTTTAAAGTCAAGATAAATGTGATTTATCGCCTAAAGCCGCCTGGGGACAACTCCCACCGAGCCATGGCCGACAATCCCGCGTCCGCCCTCTGATGAAAAGCGGGGTGGACTGCAAACGCTTCGAGTGCCGCGGAGCCGCGGAGAGGTGAAAGATGCAGCGATTGACTCGTTCCTTGCTCTTGGTAGCGCTGGCGTGGGTGTGGGGCTCGTGCGGGCCGGCGGTGTCGACGGATGAAGAGGCGCTCGCCACGCAGGAGGGCGCGCTCACGGGGCCGTGCGCGGGCAACACGGCCTTCCAGGTGGGCTCGGGCATCTACGACATCACGGGCCCGGCCGCGGAGCTGGGGATGATGGGCTACGCGATGATCGACCAGAAGACGGCGGGCATCCACCAGCGCCTGCGCGCACGTGCGTTCGTCATCGCCTCGCCGTGCAACGGCAAGCGCGTGGCGTTCGTCAGCGCGGATGCGGGGCAGATCTTCCAGGGCGTCAAGCAGCAGGTGGTGGAGCGGCTGAAGGCGCGCTACGGCAGCACCTACTCGGACGAGAACGTGCTGCTGAGCGCCACGCACACGCACAGCGGGCCCGGCGGCTTCTCGCACTACGCGCTCTACAACCTGACGATCCTCGGCTACGACAAGCAGAACTTCGAGGCCACCGTGGACGGCATCGTCCAGGCCATCGTCCGGGCGCACACCAACCTGACGGCGGGCTCCATCCGGAGCAACTCGGGGGATCTGCTCAACGCGAGCACCAACCGCTCGCCGCAGTCCTACCTGGCCAACCCCTCCACGGAGCGCGGCCAGTACTCCTATGACACGGACAAGAAGATGACGCTGCTGCGGCTGCAGGGCTCGGACGGGACGGAGGTGGGCCTCATCAACTGGTTCGCCGTGCACGCCACGTCCATGGGCAACGACAACCTGCTCATCAGCGGCGACAACAAGGGTTATGCCTCCTACCTCTTCGAGAAGGCGAAGGGGACGAACCCCGTCGCGGCGAAGACGTTCGTGGCCGCGTTCGCCCAGAGCAACGAGGGGGACGTGACGCCCAACATCTACGGCGGCACCAACGGCGGCGGGGCCAATGACTTCGAGAGCGTGGAGCTCTCGGGGGGCAAGCAGTACACCCTGGCGAAGTCGCTCTATGATGGGGCCTCGCAGCTGCTCACGGGGGCGGTGGACTACCGGCACGCGTACGTGAAGATGGACGCGGTGCAGGTGGCCCCTCAGTACACGGACGGCGTGACGCGCAACACGTGCAAGGCGGCCATCGGCATCTCCATGCTGGCCGGCGCCGAGGACGGGCCGGGCTTCGGCAAGGAGGGCGCCAGCTGCGCGGAGATCCATGATCTGTGGGGCGCCATCTCCTGCGCGGTGAGCACCACGTCGTGCCAGGCGGAGAAGCCCATCGCGTTGGAGATGGGCTCGATGACGCCGTACCCGTGGACGCCGGAGGTGCTGCCGCTGCAGGTGGTGACGGTGGGGAACCTGGCGCTGGTGGCGGTGCCCTTCGAGATGACGACCATGGCGGGCCGGCGGCTGCGCCAGTCGGTGCTGACGCAGCTGGCGCCGATCGGGGTGGACCAGGTGGTGATCGCCGGGCTCTCCAACGCGTACGCGGGCTACCTCGCCACGCGCCAGGAGTACGCGAAGCAGGAGTACGAGGGGGCCTCCACGCACTTCGGGCCGTGGACGCTGGGGGCGGTGCAGCAGGAGATGGAGAAGCTGGCGGTGGCGCTGCGCACGGGCGCCACGGTGGCGGCGGGGCCCACGCCCAGGGATCTGCGCAACGAGCAGACGACGGTGCAGACGGGGGTGCTGTTCGACGACAAGCTGCTGTGGGTGGACTTCGGCAGCGTGGAGACGAACGCGAACGCCTCCTATACGCGGGGGCAGACGGTGACGGTGAAGTTCTGGGGCGGCCACCCGAAGAACAACCTGCGGCGGCAGGGCTCGTTCCTGCAGGTGCAGCGCAAGTCGGGCAGCTCGTGGGTGACGGTGGCGCAGGACTGGGACTGGGAGACGAAGTACCGGTGGCAGCGCAACAACTGCGTGCCCACGCTGGCGTGCTCGCACGTGACGATCGAGTGGAAGATCCCCTCCACGGCGGCGACGGGGACGTACCGCATCCGGCATGACGGGGACTGGAAGTCCGGCTGGGACGGGGCCATCCGCGCCTACACGGGCTACTCGCGCGAGTTCACCGTGAACTGAGGGCATTGAATGCCGGGCGGCCTTGTGCGTCAGTAGGGACAGCTACCCCCAACAAGGACGCCTCCATGAGGGCTCTCGTACTCTCCGTCGCAGTGCTGCTGTCGGCCGTCGCCTCCGCCCAGGACCAGAACCAGAAGACCCAGGACCAGGGCCAGAAGCTCCAGGGTCAGAATGAGAAGATGCGCCCGCCCCCGCCGGGTCAGCCGGCGGGGCCCATCGTCACCCAGCCTGCTCCCCAGCCGGTCTACAGCGACTCCGACTATGAGGACTTCAACGTCCCCTCGAACTTTCGGCGTGGGCGCTCGCTGGTGGTGCTCGAGCGCGAGGCGCTGATGGAGCGGCTCGCCCGGATGGAGGAGCTGCTGGAGCGGGCGATGGAGCGCGCGGATCGCCGCACGTATCGCGCGCTGCGCAAGGCTGGGGAGGAGCTGAACGCGGTGAAGTTCGACGTGAACAACGCGCCGGACCTGCGCTCGTTCCGGCGGCGGCACACGCCGCCTCCGCCTCCCCCGGCGCCGGTGGTGTATCCGATCTCGGAGGACCAGCTCCAGAGCTTGATGAGGGCCATGGGGCGCGAGTCGTTCGGGGAGGGCAAGCTCCGGGTGCTCGAGTCCGCGGCCTCGACGCAGAACTTCCTGGTGCCGCAGGTGATGAAGATCCTCCAGCGCTTCTCGTTCGGGGAGGACAAGCTGGACGCGGTGCGGCTGCTCTGGCCGCGAGTCCTGGACCGCGACAACGCCTTCCAGCTCTATCAGGCCTTCACGTTCTCCGGCGAGAAGGACGAGCTGAGGCAGATCATCGGCAGATAGCGAGTCCGCTCGCCAGTTCCCCTCGGTCCGCCCTGGCTCGAAAGAGCGAGAGGCGGGCCGAGCCCTTTCCAGGGCTCCGGGTCAATCGTGGAGCATGGACAGGAAGTCCGTGAAGCTGTCCGCGACTGGGTGAAGTGCTCCTTTACCGGCTTCTTCCGTGAAGTAGAAGATGACCTTGGGCGCATGAGCGGCCTCCCTATAATCAAAACAGATGAGGTCGCCTGCGCCCGTTGAGGCAAAAGGGTAGACGCCTGCCGGCAGGTGAGGCTTGAAGTGCTCACAGGCATGGGCCATCGAGTAGGCGCGAAACTCCGGGTCCTTGCTGATGGTGAGCAGCTCGCAGATGACGGTGTTTCCTGTGCCGATATCAAGAACACAGGGATCAGGAGCCATCCCCTGGTGGAGCACGGCAACCCTCTTGTAGTCGTCTGGCAATGTGACGCTCAGCTCTTCTTCGAGCGCGGCCACTTCCTCACTTGTCGCTGGACGGGTCGCCTTCCAGATGCGGTGTCTCCAGTGGACGGTCATCTCGAATATCCTCCGCCCCAGATGGCCATGCCGCCTGTGTGAGGGTGGCGCGAGCCTACCGCATCCGTGTGGGGCCGGCGGTGGGACGAGGGCTGGCTTGACCCCAGGGGAGGGTGCTCTCTCTGCCACCTCCGAGGTAGGATGGGCGCCCATGGAGAACTCACGCAGGGTGAGTCCTGCCGCGCTCCCTGCCGGCACCGTGGTGGGCTCGTGGTGCGTGGTGAGCCAACGTGGTCGTGGCTCCTATGGCGCCGTCTACCGGGCCGAGAAGGTGGGAGACGTGGGAGCAGGGCCCTTCGCCCTCAAGGTGGCGCTCTACCCCTGGGATCCGCGCTTCGAGCGGGAAGGGGAGCTGCTCTCGCGCATCCATCACCCCCATGTGCCAGGGCTCCATGAGCGGGGCTGGTGGACGGGCCCTGGCGGGCAGTCCTTTCCGTACCTCGTCATGGACTGGATCGAGGGCGTGCAACTCTACGAGTGGGCCTCGCGGCATCGCCTCACCTCGCGTCAGGCGCTGCGGCTGCTGGCCCAGGTGGCGCGCGCCCTGGAGGCCACGCATGGACCTGGGGTGGACGGCGTGCACCGGGACGTCAAGGGCGAGAACGTGCTGGTGCGCGAAGATGCCCACGCCGTGCTGACGGACTTCGGCTCGGGGCTCTTCCGCGGAGCCTCGACGATCACTCGCCAGCAGCCGCCTCCTGGCACGCCTCAGTACCAGAGCCCTGAGTCGCTGCGCTTCCAGTTCGAGCACCTGCGCCAGCCCTCGGCCCGCTATGAGGCCAGGCCCGCGGATGACGTGTACGCGCTGGGCCTGACGGCCTACCGCCTTGTCACCGGCAGGTATCCACCTGCCACGGTGGAGCTGGAGGAGACCGAGGAGGGCAACCGCCTCATTCATCTCCCCCTGGAGCCACCGGAGAAATGGGTGACGCTGAGCCCGGAGCTGGCGGCGCTCATTCGCCGGATGCTCGCCAACGAGCCCGCCGCTCGCGGCACCGCCGGGGAGGTGGCGCAGGCGGCCGAGCGGGCGGCGAAGCGACGTGGACGCGCGGCGGATCGCCCCATCGCTCTGCTCCAGGGCTCGGTTCCCTCGGAGGGGCTTCCCTGGCTCGAACGATTGCGCTCCGCGCGAACATGGCGCAAGGCGCTCCTCGCGGCGGCGGCGGGCGCTCTCGTGGTCGGTGGCCTCTGGGGAACTGCTCAGCGGGAGGAGGAGCGGCCCCAGGAAGTCGCGCAGGTGGCGCAGGAGGAGGGCAAGGAGGATGGGGGGACTACGGGCCTTGTGGAGGCGACTCTTGAGTCACGCGTGGGTGAGGTAGCTGAGGAGCCGGGGCGAGTCGTGGTTGGCGTCGAGGTCCCGAGCGAGCCAGTCCCTGGCCAGCGCCTCCGGCCATGCAAGAAACCTGATACCGAGATCAACGGAGGGTGCTGGAAGCGCCTGGCGGATGAAGTCCCCCCGTGCGCTGACAACTCGTACGAGTGGGAGAATCGGTGCTACTCCCCGTCCATGGCACCCGCCCAGCCCGCTACTTCGGATCCCCCGTAGACGAGGGCGCGAGCCTTCATCGGTAGAGGTAGGACAGTCAGGCGACTCATGACCAGCGTAGAAGGACGGGATACCATGCCCCCGTGAATCCTCCGCGCGCTGATGTCGAGCAGTTCCTCCTCGACGCCATTCCGAAGATCCGAACGGCGAAGGTCGAAGGCGAGCGTGCTCCGCACAAACCGCTGCTGCTTCTTCTCGCGCTCGGGCGTGTCCAGCGAGGGGAGACGAGGTTGGTGCCCTTCTCTCAGGTCAAGCAGAAGCTCGGCGAGCTGTTGAACGCTTATGGGACTCCCAGGAGCCGCCAGCAACCAGAATTGCCCTTCTGGCACCTTCGAAGTGATGGACTGTGGGAGATCCCCGGCGCCGAGGAGCTCGACAAGGGGAAGGGCGGTAGGAGGCCGCTCGTCACGGAGATGGAGCGGGCCGCCACGGGTGGATTTCGTGCAGATATCGACGCGCTCTTGAGGGCGGATCCCCAGCTCCTTCGGCGGATCGCTCGCATGTTGCTCGATGAGCACTTCCCCACCTCGTATCATGAAGACCTGATCACCGCCGTAGGCCTCGATCTCGATGAGCCTCTTCCCAAGCACACGGCGCGAGATCCCGCCTTCCGCCAGCAGGTCCTCAATGCCTACGGTTATCGATGCGCCGTCTGCGGCCTCGATCCCCTCATTGACGGCATGAGAGCCGTCCTCGAAGCCTCACACCTTCAATGGCACTCGCATGGGGGGCCATCGACCATCGAGAACGGCATCTGCCTCTGTCCTCTGCATCACAAGGGGCTCGATCTCGGAGTGATCGGCATCAGCGATGATCGCCGTGTCCTGGTCTCGAGCCGTCTTCATGGGGGGGAGGCCATCGAGGCATCCTTCGGCCGGTACCATCAGCAGTCCTTGATCGGACCCTTTCATGGCTACCCGTCCGTGCACCTGGACTTCGTGAAGTGGCACACGCAGCAGGTCTTCAGGAACCCACCGCGGAGATAGCGATCGACGTTGTGACTCCTGCTTCTTGAGCAGGGCGGGGCGCTTGAAGCCTGGGCTCGTACCCTGTGTGTGGGCGCTGGAGCCGCTGTGCCGGGGGGCCACTCGGTATAGCCTGGGGGGCATGTCGCAGGATCCCGAAGACTTCTCCGAACTCTCCCAGTTCTCGCTCGACCGCAGCTCCATGCGGCTGCTGCCCGAGACGCTCTGCCGCCGTCACCACGTGGTGGTGCTCGGCAAGGTCGATCCCGCCGCGCCCAACGCGACGGTGACCATCGGCATGCTCGATGCGGAGAACACGAACATCATCACCCGGATCGGCGACCTCTTGGAGCGCCCCATCCATCCCGTGCGGCTCAACCGCTACGAGATCGACTCCGCGCTCGCGACGGGCTTCGGTACCGGGCCGCGCGTCGCGGCGGACGTCGTCATCCGCCCGCGCCCTCCCTCTCGAAAAGAGCCCACCGCCGTGGAGCTCGTCGACTCCATCCTCTCCACCGCCGTGGAGAAGAAGGCCTCGGACATCCACATCGAGAGCTATTCGCATGACGTGGACCTGCGCCTGCGCATCGACGGCATCCTCCACCAGCTCTACACGGACATCAGCCCGGAGACGGTCTCGGAGGTCGTCAACCGCATCAAGATCCTCGCGCAGCTGGACATCACGGATCACCGCAAGCCCCAGGACGGCCGCATCCGGGTGCTCATCGAGCGGGGCGAGGAGGATCGCAAGGTCGTCGACTGCCGCGTGAGCGTGGTGCCCAGCCCCGTCGGCGAGGACGTCGTCATCCGCATCCTCGACTCGCACGCCGGCCTCGTCCCGGTGGGCGAGCTCGGGATGACCGCGGACACGCAGCGCATCTTCCTCCAGCTCCTCACCAACCCCGAGGGCCTCGTGCTCGTCACCGGCCCCACCGGCAGCGGGAAGACCACCACGCTCTACTCGGCGCTGGCCCAGCTCAACGATGGGCGCCGGAAGATCATCACCGCCGAGGACCCCATCGAGTACTTCGTCCCCAAGGTCAACCAGAAGCAGGTCAGCGCCAGCATGCCGTACGCCATGCTGCTGCGCGCCCTGCTCCGCCAGGACCCCAACGTGCTCCTGGTCGGCGAGATCCGCGATCTGGAGACGGGCAGCACCGCCCTCAACGCCGGCCGCACGGGCCACATCGTCCTCGGGACGCTCCACACCGGCGATGCCGTGGGCGCCATCGGCCGCCTGCGGGGCCTGGAGCTGGACAACACGGACATCGCGGACGCGCTGCTGGCCGTGATGGCCCAGCGGCTCGCGCGCCGCATCTGCGAGAAGTGCTCGGAGCCGCGCGTGCCCACCGAGGAGCAGAAGACGCTGCTCGGCCACCTGCTGGACGGCGTGCAGCTCCGGGCGGGGCGCGGCTGTGACTCCTGCCACCACACGGGCTACCGCAAGCGCATCGGGATCTTCGAGCTGCTCGTGGTGGATCCCGGGATGCAGGATCTCATCGTCGCCGGGGCCCACAACGCGCAGATCCGCAAGTACGCCCGCCAGCACTTCTTCAAGACCATGGTGGATGATGCGCTGGAGAAGATCGCCGCCGGGCTGACGACGGTGGACGAGCTCATCCGCGTGGTGCCCTACCGGCACATCGTCGCCACGAGGGACGAGCGGCGGGAGTGACCGGCGCCTGCCCGCTCAGGAGGCCTGGATCAGCATGAACACGATCACCAGGAGCGCCAGGGCGACCAGGGCGGTCACCACGATCTTCCCCCAGGAGACGGGCTTCTCGCCGAGGACGCAGTCCATCCGCTGCCCGTGCACCACGACGCGGTACAGCTTCTTCTTGAACCGGTAGGCGAGCACGTAGGCGGGCAGCGCGTAGTGCGAGGTGTCCAGGCCCGACAGCGCCGCCGCGACGCGCAGGTTGCGATGGCGCCGGCCGGGGAGCTCCGTCCGGGCAATCTGCTCGCGGGCCATGCTCTCCACGGCGGCGAGGATCTGCCGCCGCGCCCCCGAGCGCGTCACGTCGAAGAGCTCCACCTGGGCGCCTGGAGGGCCCACGGGCTCGGGCTTCGCCTTGGCGACGTCGTAGAGCGGGGAGAGTTGCTGGGTCTCTGACAGCGTCAGCCCCCGCGACGCGGAGACGAGGATGTTGTGCAGGACGAACTGGGAGGCGCCCGCGTGCGGCGCCCAGTCGCTCCGGTGGGAGCCCGCATCCGTGTCGGCCGTCCAGGTCGCCTCCACCTTCGCGTCGAACTCCCAGCCCGGCCACCACATGGGCTTGAGCGAGTCCAGCGCCGCGCGGCTCGCCAGATCCGAGGGCCGGAAGAAGCCGCCCTTGCCCAGGAACGCCGCCAGCGCCTCATGCGCCTGCTCCGGGCTCACCTCGAAGGGGACGAAGTGCTCGGCCTGATCGATGGGGTCCTCCTGCGTCTCGGTGTGCATCTCCGACGCGCAGTAGGCGCACTTCGGCGCCTGCGCCTCCACCGAGTACGCGATCGCCGCGCCACAGTTGTTGCAGCGGATGAGGCGGGCGCGCTCGCGATCGACCGAAGGCCTGGGAGCCCTCGGCGTGGGGAGCGCGCAGACGGGGCAGCGGAGGTCCTCGGCCTCCAACCGGCTGTGGCAGCGCTGGCACTGAGGTTCGACGGAGGGCATCGCGGCACCTTCAGCGCGACTTCAGCAAGAGGAACAGGGCGCCCACCACCAGCAGGGCCAGCAACACGGCGAGCGACACCTTCACCCAGGAGACGGGCACCCGGCCATACACCTTGCCCGTCTGGCCATTGACCAGGAAGCGCAGGGGAGGCGCCTTCGGATCGTGACGGAGGGCCAGCACCCAGACGGGCAGCAGACACACCACGAGCGCCTCCTGGTGGAACCGGGTGGAGTACGAGAGGTTCCGGTGCGAGTCCCCCGGCATGAAGGCCGCGAGCCGCTGCTTCAGCAGGCCTTGCACCTCCGCGCGGGCCTGCTCCAGGCACTGCTCCTGGGGGAGCGACGGCTCCTCGCTGATCCACCCCGCCACGAGCGCGTCGTCGTAGCGCCGGAGCCCGCGCAGATCGAACGGCTCCACCTGCTCCAGCTCCTCATTGGGCAGGCCGGACGAGGCGGTGACAATGACGTCCGGGATGTACTCGGCGTGGCGGCCCTCGAGCGGGCGCCACTCGGTGCGGGTGACCTGTCGTGTCTTGGTGACGGTCCGGCCGTTCTCCGTGGTGGTGTACGTCTCCGTCTCCGTGTAGTTCTCGCCGATGGTGGCGCTGAACTCGGACTCGGCCAGGGCGCTGTAGAGCCAGGCGGGGACGTAGATGCCGCGCAGCTCCTCGACCGAGGCATTCCGGACGCTGGAGGGCGCCCAGAAGCTGCGCCGCAGCAGGTTCTGCCGCGCCAGCTCCTGGGCCTTCCGCGGCGTCTGCACGAAGCCCAGCGCGAACGTGGGCGGGGGCCGGTCCCGGCTCGGAGGGCGCTCCACCACCGAGGGCGCCGCGCAGTACGGGCACGACGCGGTGCGGAGCGTGTCCGCCACCACGAGCTGGGCGCCACAGGACTGGCAGGACAGGTTCATGCCGGGGGGCCTCTGGAGCGCGATTCCGTGGTGCGGGTGCTCACCACACGCGCCCTATCTTAGGGACTCGGGGATGGATGTGCGAGAGGTCCGCCCCGGAGGGCCTCACGCCTCGCGGCACAGCCGATCCACGCGCTTGAGCAGGGCCGGCAGCCTCGACGGCCCGTGCATGCGCTGGATGCAGGCCGCGGCGGCCTGGGCGTCCACCCCCACCGCCGTCACCAGGAGGGGCCGCTGGCTGGCCCCGCGCAGCACCGGGATCGCCAGCCGGCTGGCGTGGAAGGAAGTCTTCGCCACGCCGATGACGGGCACCTGGCGCCCGAGCGCCTCATACAGGTGGGCGCCCAGCCCTGGCCGCTCCTCGCCAGCGAGCCACACGTACCCGTCGATGACCACGGCGCTCAGGGCGTCCGGCACCCTGGCGAGCACGCGTAGCAGCGCCGGGAGCTCCCGGCGGTAGAACTCGCCGGGGACGTACGGCTCGGCGGGAGGCCCCCGGTCCACGAAGTGCGCCGCCTCGGCCTCGTCCTCCCAGTCCTTGAAGGTGACGCACGCCGCCACCGTGGCGTCGGGCCGGTAGTCCACGTCGACACTGGCGAGCATCGGGCGGTCTCCAGGCCTCAGGCGGCGGTCGCGGCGAACCGCTTCAGCGCGTCGCCCGTCATACGGCACAGCTTCCATTCGGGCACCAGCGCGGCGCCCAGGGCCTCATAGAACTGGATGGCCGGGGTGTTCCAGTCGAGCACCATCCACTCGAAGCGCCCGCAGTCGCGCTCGACGGCGATCCGCGCCAGCCGGGCCAGCAGCGCCTTGCCGTGCCCCCGCCCGCGCAGCTCGGGCAGGACGAAGAGATCTTCCAGGTACAGGCTGGGGCGACCCAGGAACGTCGAGTAGGAGTGGAAGTAGAGCGCGTAGCCCACCACCCGGCCCGCGTCCTCGGCCAGCAGCACCTCCGCGTAGGGCCGGGCGCCGAAGAGGTGCTCGCGCAGCCGCGCCTCGTCGACGACGACCTGATGCGAGAGCTTCTCGTACTCGGACAGGGCGCGGATGAGCTGGACGAGGGCGGGGACGTCGGCAGCCGTGGCGGGGCGGATCATGCGCGCGATGCTAGCGCCTGGCTGTCGGAAGCGCGTGCTCGGAATGGAGGCACGGCGTAAGGTGCGCACCAACTCTCGCGCCCTCCGTGAGGGGGAGGCATGACATGGGGACAGGCAGACCTGAGTTCGGTCCACCCGAAGGAGCGGAGGAGCTGGCCACGGCGGCGGACATCGACGCGCAGGCCTTCGCCATGTCCCTGGCCGACAGCACCGCATGGCTGGAGAAGGCGGGGCCGGCCAACCTCCGGGTGCTGCGCGAGCGGGGGACGGTGATGGCCACGGCGCTCCCCATCCCCATGGGACAGTGGTACGGCGGGAGGAGGGTCGCCATGGCGGGCATCGGCGGGGTGGGAGTGGCTCCGGGCGCGCGAGGGCGGGGCCTGGCCACCCGGCTCATGCGGCACACCCTGGAGGAGCTGCGCAGCGTGGGCTTCCCGCTCTCCGTCCTCTATCCCGCCACCCAGCCGCTCTACCGGCGCGTGGGCTACGAGCAGGCCGGCTCCCGGTTCGAGATCCGGGTGCAGGCCCACGCCCTCGACTTCGAGGAGCAGAGCCTCACCGTGCGGCCGATCCAGTCCTCGGACCAGGCGGCGCTCCAGGAGGTGTACCGCCGCCATGCTTCCACCCGGCAGGGGTACCTCGATCGGGCCCCGTATATCTGGGACCGCGTCGCCAACCCACGCAAGGAGACCGCCTATGGCTTCCTCGTGGAGGGCTCCCACGGCGTGGAGGGGTACACCTACCTCGTGCGCCGGCGCATGGTGGATCTCAAGCAGGAGATCTCCCTCACGGACTTCGTCGCCATCACCCCGGCCGCGGGGCGCAAGCTGCTGAGCTTCCTCGGAGAGCACCGCTCACTGGCCCTCGAGGTGGTGTGGAACGGTGGCCCCTCCGATCCGCTGCTCTTCCTCCTGCGCGAGCAGACCTACCAGGTGAAGCTGCTCTTCCACTGGATGATGCGGGTGCTGGACGTGCCCGCCGCGCTCGAGGCCCGCGGCTACCCGGCGGGCGTCTCCGGCACGCTCCACCTGGAGGTGGCGGACGATCTGTTCCCCGACAACCGCGGGAGCTTCATCCTGGAGGTGTCGGGCGGCACGGGCCATGTGCAGCGGGGCGGCAACGGGCTCCTGCGGTTGGATGTCCGGGCGCTCGCGCCGCTCTACACCGGCTTCCTGTCCCCGGAGGCGCTGCGCTCGGTGGGGGCGCTGGTGGCGGACGACGCCTCCGTGCGGCTGGCCGCCACGCTCTTCTGCGGCCCCGCGCCGGCCCTGCCCGACATGTTCTGACGCCCGGCCCGCTCGGCGCTCTGGCGGAGGCCCGGGAACGGTAGTAGGCGTGGGGCCTCGGCGAGGAGCATGGGCATGCACGCGTTCGTCACCGGCGGTTCTGGATTCGTGGGCAGGGCCCTCATCGCGGCGCTCCGCGAGCGGGGGCATACGGTGCGCGCCCTCGGGCGCTCCGAGGCGGCCCTGAACGAGGTGCGCCTGGCGGGGGCCGAGCCCTGGCAGGGCGATCTCTCGGACGTGGAGGCGCTCAAGCGCGGCATGGAGGGCTGCGAAGTCGTCTTCCACTCGGCCGCGTTCGTGAAGCGCTGGGGCCGCCGCGCGAGCTACTTCGAGGCCAACGTCCGCGGCACGGAGCACGTGCTGGAGGCGGCGCGCGCGGCGGGCGTCAAGCGCCTGGTCCATGTCAGCACCGAGGCCGTGCTCCTGGACGGCGCGCCCATCGTGAGCGTGGACGAGACGCGGCCCCTGCCCACGGCGCCCATCGGCCAATACGCCGCCACCAAGAACGCGGCGGAGCGGCTCGTCCTCTCGGTCAACTCGCCCGAGCTGACCACCGTCGCCGTCCGCCCCCGCTTCATCTGGGGCAAGGGGGACACCTCCCTCCTGCCGCTCATCATCGAGTCGGTGAAGGCCGGCAGGTTCCGCTGGGTGGATGGGGGGCACTACAAGACGTCCACCTGCCACATCGACAACTGCGTGGAGGGGATCCTGCTGGCGGCGGAGAAGGGGAAGGGCGGCGAGGCGTACTTCCTCACGGACGGCGAGCCGGTGGACATGCGCGACTTCATCACCGCGATGCTGAAGACGCAGGGGGTGGAGGTGGGCAACAAGGAGATCCCAGGTGGGCTGGCGATGGCGATGGCGTTCGTGTCCGAGGCGCTCTGGAACTTCCTCTCGCTGCCGGGAGAGCCGCCCATCACCCGCCAGGAGCTGCTCCTGGCGGGCCGGGAGGTCACCGTGAGCGACGCGAAGGCGCGGCGGGAGCTGGGCTACCAGGGGCTCATGACGCGGGAAGCAGGGCTGCGAGAGATGGCGCGGGCGAAGGCCTGAGCCGGGGGCCCGGTCCGTAGTAGCCTGAGGCCCTCAGCCCCGGAGGTGCGTCGCATGCGCAGGTTCGAGTTCGTCGAGGGCAGCAGCTCCAAGTTCTGGAGCCCGGAGGTGCAGGGCAACACCTTCATTGTGATCTACGGGCGGATCGGCACGCCGGGCCAGCGCAAGGAGAAGGCCTTCCCGGACGAGGCGAGCGCGCGGCGCGAGTACGAGAAGAAGGTCGCGGAGAAGCTGCGCGAGGGCTACCGCGAGGTGTCCGCCGAGGGTGAGGCTCCCGCGCCCGCCCCGGCGCCAAAGGAGAAGGGCCCGGCGCCCAGGCCCGAGCTGCCCCGGCGCGTACGGGCGGTGAAACCCACGGCGGAGCGGGTGGCGGCGGCGGCCCAGGCGCTCTCGACGCTGGAGGCGTGGCTCCCCAAGCGGAGCTGGCGGGTGGCCCTCCAGGCGCGGCGGGCCCGGCGGGCGCTCCGGCGGCTGGGGGGGATCGATCCGGCGACGCATGCCTCGCTCGGGCCGGTGTTCGAGTCCCTCATGGCGCGGGTGGTGGCACCGCCGGGCGAGCGGCGGCTGCCGCTGAGGCTCGCGATGATGCTGCTGGCCGAGCTGGACGCGGCGGCGTTCGTCCGGGCCGGGGAGCAGTGGAAGCGCGCGCCCGCGGGGGCTCCGGCGGCGGCGGGCGCCACGGCGGTGGCGCGCGAGGCGGAGGCGCTGGGAGAGCCGGAGCTCGCCCTGCGCATGGGGGTGCTCCTCGCCGAGCGCCCCGAGCTGCGCGGGGGCTCCGAGGCGGGGTGGCAGCGGCGCTGGAGCACGCTCAAGCCGCACCTGGAGGCTCTCCTGCAGGAGAAGGGCGGGGCGCTGCAGACCCACCTGCGCGCCATCGAGGCGGGCGGGGACGCGCACCTGGCGCAGCGCGTGGCGCGGATGGGCGCCTGAGCCGCGTGCTACCCTCGCGTCCATGAAAGGACGCTCGAGATGGTGTCTGCCGGTGGCGCTGCTGCTGCTGGCTTCGGGGTGCTCATCCGGTAACGCCTCGAGGCGCGGGGGGAGCTCTCTCGACGCGCGCGCGGAGGAGCTGGAGGGGCGCAACCAGGCCCTCCGGGAAGAGCTCCGGCAGAAGGAGGCGCAGGTCGAGCAGGCCTTCGCGTCGGCCACCCAGGCGGAGAACGCGGCGGGGCTGCAGGGCCTCGGGTGCGCCGCGGTGATGCCGACGAAGGCCGCCCCGAAGGGGATGCCTCGCTCGGGAGATGTCCATGGCCGGCTGGGCTTGAGCCACAAGAGCTACCGGATGACGGCCACCTTCTCCCCGGCGCGCACGGCGGGAGGCTGGCGCGTGGCCCAGGGCAGCTGCCGGGTGGCGTCACCATGAGCGCTCGCTCCACGCCGAGGCGGGTGCTCGCCGCGCTGCTCGGGGCGACGCTGCTGGGAGGTTGCGCCGTGGATCCGCGCGTCCGCGTGAGGCGGCTGGAGGACGAGCAGCGGAGCCTCACCCTGGCCGTCCAGGCGGCGGATCAGTCCATCCAGTCAGCCTCCACGTATGCCACGGAGGTGCGCTCTCCCGGGCAGGGGGGGCCGACGTTCTCCCTCTACTTCACGCCCGCGATGCTGGAGCAGCTCTCCAGCCAGATGCTGCCGTACCGGGCGCCCGCGCGGGACTTCCACAGCAAGCTGGCGGGGGAGATCATCGTCGAGCGGCTCTCGGGCCTGCGCTTCATCTCGCGCAACCGGCTGATGGGCACGCTGCACCTGCGGGGCGTGAACGTGCGCTACACCGGCTCGGTGCCGGGGTTCGCCAAGAAGCAGGTGCAGGACTTCCAGAAGGCCATCGCCCACGGCGCGGTGGCGGATCTGGAGGTGCAGCTCACGCTGGATGGCAACGTGGTGCGCGCGAAGGCCAGGGCGCTCGCGGCCCGGCTCGTCTCGAAGCGCGACGGGACCGCCGAGGGCATGCTCCGGGACGAGATGAACAAGCGCGCCTTGCGCTCACCCCTGAGCTTCGACATGTCCATCGCGGGCAGCAGCGCGGCGCCACGCCGGCTGATGGTGACGGGCAACCACGTCGTGATCACCTACGCGCAATAGCGGAGGGGAGGGGCCACCGCTCCGTCTCCGCTGCTCAGGTGTGACGCGGACCCGCCGAGGCTCGTGTCTCGGCTACTCGGTTGCCTCGAGCTTCTTCTCGGCGCCGAGCTTGTCGATCTCCTCGGCGGGGTAGGACTTCGCCGCCTCGAGGTAGCGCCGCTCCTGGATGCGGCGGCGCTCCTTCTTGCTGATCGTCTCCGGGATGATGAGGTCGGGCTCGCCGCCGGAGGGCGCCTCCACCGCCATGCCGTCGCAGAAGAGCCAGCGCGTCGTCCCGTCGGTGCCCTGGCGCGCGAAGTACAGGTCCCCGCTGCCCACGGCCGTGTTGGCCTTGCACCACGTCTCCTTCGCGGTGGCCTCGCGCACGGTGGACTCCTCCATCCACTTCTTCTCGGCCAGCCGCTGCTCAGCGGCGACCAGCACCGTGGGGGCCTCATCCAGCCGGGCCTTCGCCTTCCCCGTCACCTCCTCGCCCTTCTTGGCGAGCTCCGGGAAGGGCGCCTGCTTCTGGAAGCCACACTCGCGCAGCCCCGCGAGGTTCTTGCGGTGGGCCTCCACCACGGGGCCCAGCGACTGGGAGCCCTGCCGCAGCAGCTCCACCTGCTCGGCGCTCGCCTCGGGCTGCGAGGCCCCCTCCGTCTTCGAGACGAACTGCTCCAGCAGCTCGTTGATCTTCTGCAGCTCGGGCCCCAGCCGGCGCGGATCCGCGTCGCACAGCGAGCCCTTCACCAGGGTGTAGTCCCGGTACTCCACGTTGCTCTCACCCAGGGTGACACGCTGCGGAGGCGGCGGCTGCTTGGCCGCGCAGGCGGCGAGGACGGCACACACGCCCGGCAGGAGGATTCGAGGTGCTCTCATAGGGGTCCGGATCTCCGAGGTAAGGGGTGGAACAGGCAGGTGCGACACGCTATGCCCTTCGTGACAGTGCTGTGACAGGGACGCAAGAAGCAGGTGAGTTATGGGGGGACCTCTTGAGGCACGGGGGAGCGGCGTTACACAGTCGATACCCGTAGGCCGCCAGAGGAGGAATATAGCGATGCGGAAGTCCCATGTCGTCGGGTTGCTCGTGCTGGCGCTCCTGGTGGCCTGCAAGGAGGAGCGCTCCTCCTCGGGCGCGGCGCGGGCCCAGCGCGGAAAGCCCGCGGCCTCCGACAAGGCGCTGGTGCTCACGGTGGCCTACGGCAGTGAGAAGAAGACGTGGCTGGAGGAGCAGGCGCGCGCCTTCGAGCAGAGTGGCGCGAAGACGAAGTCCGGTCGCGCCATCCGCGTCGAAGGCAAGGCCATGGGCTCGGGCGAGGCGGTGCAGGAGATCATCTCCGGGAGGCTGAAGGCGCACGTCTTCAGCCCGGCCTCGAGCGCCTACATCCCCCTGCTCAACAGCGCCTGGGCGACGGCCACCGGCCGCACGCAGCCGCTGGCCGGCCAGGGCGAGCCGGTGCTGCTCTCCCCCATCGTCATCGCCATGTGGAAGCCGATGGCCCAGGCGCTCGGGTGGCCTGACAAGTCCATTGGCTGGGCGGACCTGCTCAAGGTAGCGGCGAGCAAGCAGGGCTGGGGCAGCCTCGGGCACCCCGAGTGGGGGCGCTTCAAGCTGGGCCACACCCACCCCGAGTACTCCAACTCCGGGCTGCTCGCCGTGCTGGCCGAGGCGTACGCCGGCGCGGGCAAGACGCGTGGCCTCACCGCGGCGGACGTGGGCTCGGAGAAGACGCGCGAGCTGCTGCTGGAAATTGAAGGAACGGTGGTGCACTACGGCAAGTCCACCGGCTTCTTCGCGGACAAGATGCTGGAGCGGGGCCCCGCCTACATCTCCGCGGCTGTCCTCTACGAGAACCTCGTCATCGAGTCCTACGGCAAGCCGGCGCAGGCCCCGTTCCCGCTGGTGTCCATCTACCCGGTGGAGGGGACCTTCTGGTCGGATCACCCCTACGCGGTACTGGAGGCGGAGTGGGTAGGCGCCCAGGAGAAGGAGGCCGCCGCGGCGTTCCTGGCCTTCCTCAAGAGCAAGCCGGCGCAGGAGCGCGCGCTGGCGCTCGGCTTCCGACCGGGAGATCCGGCCATCCCCATGGGCGCGCCGGTGGACGCGGCGCACGGCGCGGATCCCCGGCAGCCTCAGACGCTGCTGGAGGTGCCGGACGCGCAGGCGCTGGAGCGGCTGCTGGCCGTGTGGCGGGAGACGAAGAAGGCCACCCATGTCACCTTCGTCTTCGACAAGTCCGGCAGCATGCAGGGCCGCCCGCTGGCCGAGGCGAAGGTGGGCGCCAGGAAGTTCATCGAGTCCCTCTCCGAGCGCGACGAGGTGACGCTGGTGTTCTTCGACAACAACGTCTACCCGCCGGTGGGGCCGCTCTCGATCAAGGAGGGGCGCTCAGCCCTGATGGAGCGCATTGACGGCGCCATCGCCCAGGGCGGCACGGCGCTCTACGCCGCCACCCAGAAGGCCTACCAGACGGCCCGTGAGCGTGCGCAGCGCGAGCCTGGGAGGATCCACGCCGTGGTGGTAATGACGGACGGCAAGGATGAGAGCAGCACCATCTCCCTGAGGCAGCTCACCTCGGGCCTCGTCAGCGAGGATGAGCGCACCTCGGTGCGCATCTTCACCATCGCCTATGGCCAGGGGGCGGAGGGCAGCGTGCTGGAACAGATCGCCGAGGCGGGCAAGGGCTCGAGCGCGAAGGGAGATGTGCAGGACATCGTCCAGGTATACCGGGACATGGCCTCCTTCTTCTGAGGCGGAAGGCGCGAAGACGGTGAGGAGAGAAATGGGACGACAGGAGGGGGTGCGATGGCCGAGCGGGGCGTGACACCGCTGGCGCGGCAGCTCCCCAAGGTGCTGGGGCGGTCCGCCCTGGGCACCGTCAACCTGATCGTTGCGGGTTCGGCGGCCATGGGGGCGGCGGCCCTTCAGTCCTGGCCCATCCTGGCCCTGGGCGGTGCGGCCTACGCGGCCTTGGTGGCGTGGGATCTGGCCTCACCGACGTTCTGGCGGGAGACGCTCTCCGGCAAGGCCGAGGGCCCGCTGAAGCTGCCGGATCCGAACAAGCTCCAGGATCCGCGGCTGCGGGATGCGGTGCGCGCCATCCGGGAGGCCCACCAGGAGCTGGAGCGGGCGCTGGAGGGAGCGCCTCCCGGGGTGCGCAACCACATGGGCCTGGCGCTCCTGTCGCTCAACGAGCTGCGGGAGCGGGCGACGCGACTGGTGGCGCGAGGCGAGGAGCTGGCGCGCTACATGAGCACGGTGGATCTGGAGAGGGTGCGAGCGCAGATCCGCCAGGCGGACGAGCAGGCGCGCTCGGCGCGGGACGCGGAGGCGCGGGCTCAGTTCGAGAGCGCCCGGGCGGCGCGCGAGGAGCAGCTCGCGGCGCTGGTGGACATCGACGCGGCGCGGGAGCGGGTGCTGGCGAACCTCTCGCGCATCGCGGCGACGATGCAGGGCCTGCCGGCCAAGGTGGTGCGCCTGCGCGCGCTGGACGCGCAGGCGACAGAGAGCATGTACGGGGACCTCAACGAGGAGCTCGGCCGGATGAACGGCGAGATCGGCGCCTTCGAGGAGACCCTCAAGTCCTTCCACGAGGTACGGGTCACAACATGAATCCCAGGGTACTCATCATCATCGGCTTCCTCGCGGCGGTGGGCGGGGTGTTCTACATGTCCCAGCGCGGCAGGGGCTCTGGGGAGGCGGAGAGCGGAGGCCCCAGCGGGCCGGCCAGGCCCACGGAGGTGACGGAGATCTCGTTCCTCTACAGCACGGAGAAGAAGGAGTGGGTGGAGGCGGCCGCCGCCAGCTTCCAGCAGGAGCACCCCTCCATCAAGGTGAGCCTGATGGGGCGGGGCTCGCTGGACGCGGCGCAGGGCATCCTGGACGGGCGCGAGAAGCCCACGGTGTGGAGCCCGGCGGACACGGCGGTGCTGCGGATGCTGGAGTCGGACTGGGCGACGGAGCCCTCCCGCGGCCCGCTGTTCGCGAGGGATGGGGAGGACGCGCCGCAGCCGCTGGTGATCACGCCGCTGGTGTTCGTCGTGTGGGAGGACCGGGCCAACGTGCTGCTGAAGGCCAGCGAGGGCAAGGCGGTCTCCTGGAGGACGATTCACAAGGCGGTGGCGAGCGATCAGGGGTGGCCGGCGATCGGGGGCAAGGCGGACTGGGGCTTCGTGAAGCTGGGGCACACGGACCCGACGCGCTCGAACTCGGGGCTGCAGGCGATGTTGCTGGCCACGTTCGAGTACCACAACAAGCGCACGGGCCTGACGGTAGGGGATCTGCTGGATCCGAAGTACCAGGACTGGGTGAAGCAGCTCGAGAAGGGGGTGACCCGGTTCGAGACGTCCACGGGCACCTTCATGACGGACATGGTCCGGTTCGGACCCTCCAAGTACGACATCGCGGTGGTGTACGAGAACCTGGCGATCTCGCAGATCTCCAACGCGCAGGGGCGGTGGGGAAACCTGAAGGTGTACTACCCGCCGCTGACGCTCTGGAGCGATCACCCGGCGGCGGTGCTGCAGGCCCCGTGGGTGACGCCCAAGCAGAAGGAGGCGGCGCGGCAGTGGCTGGCCTACCTCCGGAGCCGGCCGGTGCAGGAGCGGGCGCTGGCGTTCGGCTTCCGGCCCGCGGATCCCGCGGTGCCCATCAAGACGGCGGACGCGGCCAACCCGTTCACCCGGTTGGCGGATCACGGGATCCTCGTGGACGTTCCGCCCGTGGCGGAAGTACCGGAGGGCCCGGTGGTTCGCAACCTGCTCACCATGTGGTCGCGCGTGGTGGGGACCCAGCGCTGAGAGGTGCTGTCGCTCCGAGTTGTAGGTTGAGGGCGCTCCTCACGTCCGGTGTTTACAGCACACGCCGCGCGTAAGATGTCGTGCGCCCTCGTTGCTCCGCTGCGGCGATGGGCGCTTCAACATCTGCGTGGAGCTACAATGAAACTCAGTCATACGGCGTCTTGCCCTGGCCCTGCGCGAGCCGTCCTCGCCGCGCTGTTACTCGTTGGCCTGACGGCAAGCCTCGAGGCGACCGCGGCCCCGTACACCCTCTTCGAGAGCGGGCAGGTCCGGCCGCTGGCGCTCTCACCGAACGGCGAGCTCCTCTTCGCCGTCAATACGCCCGACAACCGCCTCGAGATCTTCCAGGTCCACCCCGGTGGCCTCACCCACCGCGCCTCGGTGCCCGTCGGGCTCGAGCCCGTCGCGGTGGCGGTGCGGAACAGCCAGGAGGTCTGGGTCGTCAATCACCTGTCCGACAGCGTGAGCGTCGTGCGGATCACCCCTCACGGGCACAGCGGCTCCGTGGTGCGGACCCTGCTCGTGGGTGACGAGCCACGCGACATCGTCTTCGCCGGGCCGGGCAAGCGCCGTGCCTTCATCACCGCCGCCCACCGCGGCCAGAACGCCCCCTTCGATCCGCAGCTCACCACGCCGGGGATCGGCCGTGCCGACGTCTGGATTTTTGACGCGAACAACCTGGGCACCTCGCTCGGTGGCACGCCGCTGACGATCCTCTCGCTCTTCAGCGATACCCCCCGGGCGCTCGCGGTGACGCCGGACGGCTCGCGCGTCTACGCGGCCGCGTTCCACTCCGGCAATCGCACCTCCGTGATCCATGAGTCGCTGGTCCCCAACGGGGGCGAGGCGGCGGGCGGCGTGCCCGGGCCGAACGTCAACTTCCAGGGCCTGCCGGGGCCCGAGGTCTCCGTCATCGTCAAGTTCGACGGCCAGAACTGGGTCGACGTGCTGAACCGCTCGTGGAGCGACAAGATGCGCTTCTCCCTGCCGGACAAGGACGTGTTCGTCATTGATGCGCTCGCCACGCCTCCCGCGCAGCTCGCGGGCTCGGCCGGCTTCTACTCCGGGGTGGGCACCATCCTGTTCAACATGGCCGTCAACCCCGTGAACGGGAAGGTGTACGTCAGCAACACCGAGGCCCGGAATGATCTGCGCTTCGAGGGGCCGGGCCTCCTGGCGGGGAGCAGCCTGCGCGGGCACCTGCATGAGAGCCGCATCAGCGTGCTGAGCCCCGCGGGCGTCACCCCGCGCCACCTCAACAAGCACATCGACTATGGCACCTGCTGTGCCCCGACTCCCAACCCCGAGAGCGAGAAGAGCCTCGCGCAGCCGCTGGGGATGGCGGTGACGTCCGACGGCGCCACCCTGTACGTGGCCGCGTTCGGCTCCTCCAAGCTGGGCGTCTACTCCACCGCCGCGCTCGAGGCGGACACCTTCGTGCCGAGCACGGCGAACCAGATCCTCCTGAGCGGCGGTGGCCCGACCGGGATGGTGCTGGATGAGGCCCGCGGGCGCATGTATGTGCTGACGCGCTTCGACAACGCGATCTCCATCGTCAACACCGCCACCCGCCAGGAGGTCGCGCACCTGTCGATGTACACCCCCGAGCCGGCCAGCGTGGTGGAGGGGCGCCGCTTCCTCTACGACGCGCGGAACAGCTCGAGCCACGGCGACTCGTCCTGCGGCAGCTGCCACATCTTCGGCGACTTCGACAGCACGACGTGGGATCTCGGCAACCCGGACGCCGCCGTGGGGACCAACCTGAACCCCCTCGTCCCGCTGCTGCCGGAGTTCGGAGATGATCCCACCTTCGGCCAGGATCCCGACTTCCACCCGCTGAAGGGGCCGCTGGCGACCCAGAGCCTGCGCGGGATGGCCAACCACGGCGCGATGCACTGGCGCGGCGACCGCACCGGCGGCAACGACGCGCCGAGCGCTCAGCCGGACAGCGGGGCGTTCGACGAGGCCGCGGCGTTCAAGAAGTTCAATCCGGCCTTCATGGATCTGCTCGGGCGGAGCGAGCAGCTCACCCTCGCGGAGATGCAGAAGTTCACGGACTTCATCCTCCAGGTGATGTATCCGCCCAACCCGATCCGGAACCTCGACAACTCGCTCACGCCGGCGCAGCAGGCGGGCATGGACTTCTACATGAACACCACGAGCTTCTTCCAGGGCTCGTGCAATGCCTGCCACCGGCTGGATCCCAACGCCAACCCCAGCGCGGGGCCCTTCAAGGGCTTCTTCGGAACGGATGGTCGCTCATCCTTCGACGCGGAGCCGCTGTTCCCCAAGATCCCGCACCTGCGCAACATGTACCAGAAGGTTGGCATGTTCGGCGCGGGGTTTGGCTTTGGCTCCATCGGGCCCGATCCCTTCCTGGGCGATCAGGTCCGCGGCATCGGCTTCAACAGTGATGGGGCCATCCCTACCTTGTTCCTCTTCAACAGCGGCTTTGACTTCCACCCGATCTTCAACCAGCTGGGCATCCCGCTCACGCCCGAGGGCGAAGCGGCCAAGCGGAACATGGAGCTGTTCATGCTGGCCTTCGACAGCAACCTGGCGCCGATCGTCGGCCAGCAGGTGACGCTGACGGCCCAGAGCGCAGCCGCGGCGGGCCCTCGCATCGACCTCTTGAAGGCGCGTGCGGACGCTGGCGAGTGCGATCTGGTGGCGAAGGGGCATGGCGCGCTCCACGAGGTGGGCTTCCTCTACGTGGGAGGCGGGCAGTTCGCGCGAGATCGGCAGGCGCAGCCCCACCTCGCGGATGCGGCCCTTCGCGCGGCGGTCATCTCACTGGGCGGCGCGCTGACGTACACCTGCGTGCCTCCAGGCTCGGGCCAGCGGGTCGGGATCGATCGAGACCTCGACGGCTTCCTTGACGGGGACGAGCGGGCAGCGGGGAGCAATCCGGCGGATCCCAGCAGCACTCCCTGAGCACGAGGGACAGGTGGATGGCGTGGGCAGCTCTCTCGGAGCTGCTCACGCGCATCTTCCGAAGGCATCGCGGGTCGGTTGCAGGTCTGCCGCAAGAAGAGCGACACGTCAGATCTGCCCGTCCCACCCGTGGTCATTGCGCCGGAACGCGTCGCGGATCTGCGTGACGAGCTCCGGCGCCAGCGGACCGCGCTCCAGCGCGCTCACGTTGCGCTGGAGGTTCTCCAGCCGCGTGGTGCCCACGATGCAGGTCGCCACGCCCGGCACGAAGGCGGCGAAGCGCAGCGCCAGCTCGCTCCAGTCCAGCCCGTGCGGATCCAGCGCCATCTGGCGCATCCGGTCCCAGTACAGCGCCACGTCCTGCGCACCTGGGCGCTCCGAGAACCGCCACGCCGCGTTGCCCAGGGGGCGCTTGGCGATGACTCCCACGCCGCGCTCTCGGGCCCGCGCAATCCCCCAGTCGATGGCGCGCTGGTCGAACAGGTTCACGGACATCTGCACCGAGCCGAACCGCCCCATGTTCAGCGCGTGCTCCAGGCGGTGGTTGTCCCCGGAGTAGGCGGCCACTCGAAGCTTTCCCTGCTCCACGGCTCGGGTGAGCGCGTCCACCACGCCGGGCCGCTCCAGCACCTCCTCGGGGCACGAGTGGAAGTGCATCACGTCGATGACGTCGGTGCGCAGCCGGCGCAGCGCCAGCTCGATGCCCTGGGTGATGCACGGCCCCGTCCAGTCCTCCACGCCGGGCACGCCGTACCCGCACTTCGTCGAGAGGATGAAGTCACCCCGGCGGCCCTGGAGGTGCCGGCCAATCCGCTCCTCCGAGAGCCCGTAGCTGGGCGCGGTGTCGATGAGGTTGATCCCCGCATCCAGCACCCCGTGGAGCAGCGCCGCGGCCCCCTCCTCGGACAGCGCCGCGTCTCCTACCGGGCCAGCTCCGAATCCCAGCGCGGAGACCCGAAGGCCGGTGTTTCCCAGGGGACGGCGCTCCATCACATTCCTCCACGCGCGGCCAGATCGATGAAGCCGCGGATCCAGATGAGATTGACCGTGTGGCAGGAAGGGAGGGGAGTCCGCGTGGTCGTCTCCAGCGCCGTCGTATAGGGCACCCCCTGGCGCATGAAGTAGTCGGTGACGCTGCCGTCATGGAACACGATGAGGCCGTCGGCGTCCGTGTGGTTGTGCTCGTCCACGTGGCCGTTGCGGATGACGGTGAGGTGCTCGGCGGACGCCTCCACCATCGGGCGATAGGCCGCCGAGTCCCCGAAGGCGTACGCGTAGGTGGCCGGGAGCGCCAGGTAGTTGTCCTGGTGGATGTCGAGCGCGGCGGCGGGGGGCGGGAAGCGCGCGATGTCGTCGCGTACGGCCCGTGTCTCCTTGGGGCCGCCGTCGTAGAGCACCCAGCGCAGGAAGGAGTCGCCATGGTGCAGCTCCCCCTTCCACGCGCCGGGGGCCACCTCATAGCGGAGGAAGTCGTTGTTCGGCCGCTCGCCGCTGCGGTTGTAGCGGGTGCCGGCCTCGAAGCCGGAGGGGTTGATGCACGGGTAGACGCGCAGCCCCACATCGCGGGCGCGCGCATAGGCGACGATCTCCGCGAAGCTCTCCGCCAGCGTGAGGGGCCCGGCGGGCTCCTCTCCATGGAACCCCGAGGTGATGACGAGCCAGCGCGAGCCGGGGACGGTGAGCCGGAAGAGAGGGTACTCCTTCCCGGTCTCCATCACCCGGCCGTACTCGGCCACCTCCGCGAGGGAGGCATGGGCCTGCAGGAGGCGAGCGTAATCCGTGTAATCCACGGACCGAGCATAGTGATGTCAACCCCCGCAGCCCACCTTCTCTTACCCGTTGCCGTTCAGTGCGGCACGGCGGGCCCGCCCCCACCCGGGACGGGCCGTTCCTGGGCGACAGTTACTTGATGCCCATCCGCTCGCGGTACTCGGTGGACAGCTCCTTGCGCTGCTCCGGGGTGAGGACACGGTGCACCTCCAGCGCGGCGTCCACCACCTTGTGAGCGAAGGCGCGCACCGCGTCGAGGCGGGCGTCCACCAGGGAGTGCAGCTTCTGCGCGTCCGGGTAGTCCGACTCGAGCTGGGTGAGGACCTCGAGGCGGGAGGCCTGGTGCTCGGTGGCCAGGAGCTTGCCCTCGTCGAAGAGCCGGTCCTTCACGGCGTGGACGGCCTTCTGCTGGTCCGCGGTGGCGTCGAGATCCTCCAGCTTGTCATCCAGCTTCCAGGTGATCATCTGCTTGATGCGCTCGGGATCCCGGCTCCAGCCGCCGCCGCGGAAGCCGCTGAGCAGGACGACGGCGAGGACGGCGGACGCGGCGATGGCGATCTTCTTCTTCATGGCGTTATCTCCTGACGTGGCCCCGGAGGGGACCGGGGCGTTGCTTCGCCTCAGTGGCGACGGTGCAGAAGATGCGATGCGGGCATTGAGCGCGCTTGAGCCCTTCGTGAAGAAGTGTGAAGCGAGCCCGCGCGGGACGAAGGGGGCGGTCAGGTGCGGAAGGGCCCGCTCACCTCGAAGGTGATGCCGCCGCTGCTGCTGCCGGTGGTGCCGCGCTGCGAGCTGAAGTACAGCCGCTTCCCATCCGGGCTGAAGGCGGGGCCGGTGATCTCCGAGCTGCCGTGGCCTACCAGCTCGATGAAGGGGGCGACGACGCGGTCCGGGGTGATGATGCAGATCTGCATGTTGCCGCCATCCTCGGCCACGTAGAGGTCGCCGTAGGAGGAGACGGTGACGTTGTCCACGCCGGTCAGCGGTGAGCTCGGGTAGAGGTTGTCGTCGTAGATGAGCTCGAGGCGCGAGGTGGCCACGGTGTAGGCCCACACGCGGTTGTCACCCTTGGTGGTGAAGTAGACGACGCCCCTGTCGTACCAGCAGCCCTCGCCGCCGTTGAAGGCGGTGGTCTGCGAGGCGTTGGATTGCTGGGAGGCGGGCTTGGAGGCAGACACCTGCACCCAGCTCACGGTGACGCCGGTGAGGGGATCTCCCGAGTAGGACGCGGCGTGGAGCGTGCCCGCGGCCAGCGAGGGGTACGCGGAGGGGGTGAAGCGGTAGAGGCGCCCGTCCGGGCGGTCCTCGGTGAGGTAGAGCGTCTGGCTCACCGGATCCACGGTGACGGCCTCGTGGTAGAAGGAGCCCAGGGCGTCGCGCCGAACCCCCTGGGAGGGCTGGCTCGGATTGCACTCCCAGACCTTGCCGGTGCTGTGCTCCTCGCAGGAGAGCCAGGTGCCCCAGGGGGTGGGGCCGCCGGCGCAGTTGGAGCTGGTGTTGGAGAGGATGCGGTACGCACCGATGATGGCGCCGCCGCCATCGAACTTGAGGGCCGAGGCGCCGCCGGTGCCGGAGGACTTCTCGGAGTTGGAGGTGTAGATCCACCCGCCCCCCGCCACCGGGAAGCAGGCGCCGCCGTCCGGCGCGCCGTGCCAGGTGTAGCTGGTGCCCGCCACCTTCTTGCTGGAGCGGGCGACGATGCGCGAGACGAAGCCCGCGGGCAGGCGCACCCCATTGGCGTCCGCCGAGCCGGACATGGCGCCATAGGGGCCGGGGCCGGGCTGCGCGGGGGCGGCATAGGCCTCGCGCCAGAAGCTCGGGCCGAAGGCGAGCGCTCCTCCTGAGAGCGCGGACAGGCGAAGGAAACCACGACGGTTGAGCGACATCACCAGCCTCCAGTGTGACAGGGGGCCGCGAGACTCCCACTGCGGGAGGCATTTCCTGGGTCAACTTTGCGTCAGCAATGTCTGACGGTTGTGTCACGCAGGGCCTACTCCGGGTCCAGCGCTCAGGTGCCATTTTCCCGCACGGTTCGCATCCTGGAGGTCAGGCGAAACACATTTTCTGGAGGTTCGCCCATCAGCGCCCAATGCTCGATAAGGTCCCAGTGAAGCTGACGATCTGCCTGGAGAAGCGCCACTACCTTCTCCCAAGCTTCCTCCTCCAGGCTCTCGTTTCGTTCGAGTAGGTCATTGGCGACATCCAAGATCAGCTGCATGAGAACACGCTTCTCGGCAGGCCCGTACCCAGGCGTTGAATATGCGGCCACGTAGCGTTCGAAGAACTCCCTAGTTCTAAACTCCTCCGGCAGCTCATATGCCCAGTCCTGGCTGAAGGAGTCGCCGACAGGAAGCCCCAGGCCTTGGCAAACCCTCGCGATGGCCTCCCGCATGTTGCCTTCCATCTCCTGTCTCTCCTTTCGTTCGTCTAGTTTGGATGGGCGGAGTTGTACGGAAATGCCGTTCGAACCGCGCCGTTGGATTTCACGACAACCCTTGCCATGTCCGTCGTTAGTTCTGTTCCATCGGCGAGGAAGCTTCGTCCCAAGCCTTTCGGAAGCGGAACGTCATGGACTCCAGGTCCCCTCTTGGCAACATCGGCAATAAAGGTCGCGGCAGCCTCATCGTCGGCCCACTGCCCCACTTGATGTCCCAGGCTTCGAGCCCGATCAGCCAGTTGTGTGGGGCTGAGCTTGCTGGTGTGGTCAAGGAATGTATGGCCGTAGGTTGGCCTGCTATGCGGATTGCCCCACTTGAACTCTCCAGGACCGACGAAGGAGAGCGGGGTTCCTTCCCCTCCGCTTCCATCCGAGCCCATGGCGGCCATGGCGACCGCCGTGGCAGGCAGGGAGATGACGATGGTGCGTCCGACGACGGCCACCGCGCTCACCTGTCCCACGTTCGCCAGGTTGATGCCGAACCATGAGGCCCCCGCCGCCGCTGCCTCCGAGAAGCTGGGCAGCATCGACAGCCGCGAGGACAGCAACGCAGCGCCCCCGGTCATGCCATGGCTCACCACCACCGTCACCGCGAGGACGAAGACACGGGCCACCTCCGGTCCCACCCGGTTGGCGAAGCGCTGGCTGGCGTGCTTCAACTCCGCCCAGGTCGTGGCCCGGGCGGTGGCCCACTTCAACTCCCGGCTCGCGGACACCACCTCCAGGAACGTCTCCACTCCCAGGTAGATCAGCAGGAGCGCTGAGACGATCGCCGCCGCCTTGGTGAACACCGGCTCGGGATTGGCTGCCAGGATGGCCCAGGTAATGAGGCCCGACGCGATGAGGGTGAAGAAGAGCTGAGGGGCCAGGGTCTTCTCCACCGCCTTGGAGATGCTCTCCTTGAGGGGATCGATCGACAGGCCCAGGGCTACTCCCAGTTTGTCCCACTCGCTCAGGACCAGCACGTCGTCGAGCAGGGACAGGCAGCCCACCCGGCGCTGGCCCGGCGCGCAGAGGCCGCCGAAGCTCTTGCTCAGCAGGCGCTGCCATCGAGTGTCCGCGTCGTTGCTGGGGTAGGAGGCGCGCACCAGCCAGCCTTGCTGGGGTGGGCGGAGGGTGAGGGGCGCATTCAGCACCAGTGGCGTCAGCGCTTCCTCGAACGCTTCCGCGTCCACCTTCACGGGTTTGTTCGAGGAGGGTGGCTTGTACTCCAGGGGCGCCCCCTGACCCGTGTCGAGGCGTACCACAGCCGGGGTGGCGCACGCATTGAGCAGCGCCAGGAGCAGGACCGCGACGATCAGACGGGTTGCCAAGAGGCGCCCTCCAACGCGAGGAGGAATCGAGCCTACGGGAATGCCACCTCGGAGGCGATGACGCCCCAGGTCCCATTCGCATCCCACAGAGTGCAGCGCCCCGGGAAGACGAGCAGGCCCGCCCGGCTGCCGAGCAGGAGCGAGCGACCGAGCGATGGCGCCGAGCCGCGAGCCACGAGGGAGGCATCGCCAGCTCGCCGCCGCCGGCTTTCCTGAATAGCGGAATTCGGAGCGAGCTGACTGCGAGTCAACACGCAAGTGGGGCAACTCCCCCGAGCGCCCCACAACCTGGGACGTTACATCCAAGGCGCACAACCCTGGCCGGGACGAGATCGCTGGCGGTCTGCTGCTCGGGCCCCTATCTTTCGCCCGCTCTGTTCGTAGCCCTCGGAAGATTCTGCGCCATGTCCTTTACCCATCTGCACCTGCACACCCTGTACTCCCTCCTGGATGGGGCCATCCGGATGAAGGACCTCATCAAGACGGTGAAGGAGAAGGGGATGTCGAGCGTGGCCGTGACCGATCACGGCAACATGTTCGCCACCATCGACTTCTACAAGAAGGCGAAGGACGCTGGCATCAAGCCCATCGTCGGGATGGAGGCCTACGTCGCCGGCACCAAGGGCCGCGAGGATCGCACGGAGAAGGTGGCCCACCACCTCATCCTCGTGGCCCAGAACGCGGAGGGCTACGCGAACCTGCGCTACCTGGCCTCCACCGCGTACATGGACGGCTTCTACTACCACCCGCGCATCGACAAGAAGGTGCTGGCCGAGCACAGCAAGGGCCTCTTCGCCCTCACCGCGTGCCTGGGCGGTGAGGTGACCAGCGCGTGCTTCCGCGGGGACATGGACCACGCCCGGAAGGCGGCGCTCGAGTACAAGAACATCTTCGAGCCCGGCCAGTTCTTCCTCGAGGTGCAGTCCAACGGGATGCCCGAGCAGGAGAAGGCCAACGAGAACCTCAAGCAGCTGGGGCGCGATCTGGACATCCCGCTGGCGGCCACCGCGGACGCGCACTACATCAAGCGCGAGGACGCGCGGGCGCACGAGCTGCTCATGTGCATCGCCAGCGGCAAGACGCTGGCGGACGGCAAGCGCATGAAGCACTCCACGGACCGGCTCTACGTCACCAGCCCCGAGGACATGCTGGAGTTCTTCAAGGACACCCCCGAGGCCGTCCACAACACCCAGCGCATCGCCGAGCAGTGCAACCTGGAGCTCAAGCTCGGCAAGCCCATGCTCCCCACCTTCAAGGTGCCGGACAGCCACACCCCGGACAGCTACATGGCGGAGCTGGCCTTCGAGGGGCTCCACCAGCGCTTCAAGGAGCTGCACACCGCCGGCGCGAAGTTCGATCCGGACGTGTACCGCGCGCGCCTCAACCTGGAGCTTGGCGTCATCCAGACGATGGGGTTCAGCGGCTACTTCCTCATCGTCCAGGACTTCATCAACTGGGCCAAGAAGCACAACATCCCGGTGGGGCCGGGCCGCGGCTCGGGCGCGGGCTCGCTGGTGGCCTACGCGCTGCGCATCACGGACCTGGATCCCCTCCCGTACAACCTGCTCTTCGAGCGCTTCCTCAACCCCGAGCGCGTGTCGATGCCGGACTTCGATATCGACTTCTGCCAGGACCGGCGCGACGAAGTGATCCGCTACGTGCAGGAGCGGTAC
>JAFGNZ010000187.1 GCA_016926755.1 Myxococcaceae bacterium
AACTTCTGCTCCATGGCGACCAAGGAAGACCTCCTCTCGGATGTGCTGCGGCTCCCTCCCGAGGAGCGCGCCGAGGTTGCCCACAAGCTCCTGCTCAGCTTGGAGGAAGGGGTCGAGGACCCGGAGGCCCAGGCCGAGTGGTCCGCGGAACTGGAGCGCCGGGCTCGTGAAGTGCTCGACGGGAGCGTGAAGACGGTTCCCTGGGAGCAGGTCGAGGAGCGCATCCGTGCCCGGCTCGGTCAGCGGCGGTGAAGCTCCGCCTCTTCCTTCTCTCCATGGACTCATCCTCCCTCGTTTCGACTCATCTGGGGTGTCCACGAAATCGGGGCAGGCTCAAAGTCGTCAACGTTGCTCGTTAGCGCGGTCCTTGGAGTCCGGGCTGGCTCTCAGATGGGTAAATCGGACTGCTCGGGTGGGAAGGCGAGGGCTTCGCCCGCCACTGTGGATTTACGGCGGAGCCAGGTGCCCCACTCCGATGCTCCCTCCACGTCCTCCGACTTGAGCGGTATGCCGCCACGCTCGACGAGGCGGGAATTTCCCTCCAGCGTGCCTGGCTCGGCTCGGACGAAGAGTGGTACCCAGCGCGCCTGGAGGTTCTCCAGCGCCCCCGCCCATGTGCCGCCCTTGTTAAAGTCCGAGCTCACGACCACACCGAAGTCGCTGAGCGCGTAGACGTCCTTGTTGCGATCCATGGCGCTCCAGACCGTGAAGCGCGCGCCAGGATCGTAAGGCGACAGCAGCGTCATTCTCTCGTCTTCGAGCGCCTTCCGGAATGTCTTCTCGAGCGCCGCGCGCTCCAGATCTCCCGGGAGGACGCCGATCACGCGCCCCCCCGCGGCGAACGCCGCTGTCATCGCCTCCCGGTCCACACCCTTCGCGCCCCCCGAGATCGTCACCAGTCCAGCCCTGGCGCAGCGCTGCGCGAGCCGTTGGGTGAACTGAAGCGCCGCGACGTCCGCGGCTCGCGAACCCACAATGGCTACGCCCCCAGCGTCCAGTCCCGATCTCGCCCCCGCGCCGAACAAGAGTGGCGGGGCCTCGCGGCGCAGCTTCTGCTTGAGTCGACGGGGGTAGTCCGAATCTCCGCGCCCGATGACCCACAGACCCTTCGAGAGCCAGCCCTCCAGCGCCAAACCGAGGGCACCACCCCGATCCAGCAGGGCTTCCACCCTGTCCCCATCCACGAAGCGGACGGCTCCTTGCCGCAGCCTCGTCCGGCCTTCCGCTCGGAGGAGGTCCCCCGGACGGAGTCCCTGGTGCTGGAGCCAGAGGGCCAGCTGATCGTAGTCCTTCGCGGTCAGCGGTGCAGGCTCTGCCCGCGACTGCCCGAGCCGGCTCAGCAGCAACAGCAGGGCTTGAGTATCTGGAGTCGGCTGCACCATCGTGGCTCAGTCTCCACCCTGATGGGCCGTATTGGCGAGCGCGAAAGGGTGGACTGGACCTGCGCCTGCCTCGCGCAGTTCCGCAGCGAGCACTGTGAAGGTCCACCGGGAGTCGACAATGTCGTCCACCAGGAGCACGGGCTCGGTGCGAACCAGGGCCGCATCCACTTGGAACGCGCCATCCAGGTTGCGCTCCTGGTGGTAGCTGTTGCCCATCGATTTCTGGGGCGCCGTGTTCTTCACCTTGGTGATGCACGCCACGAACGGGAGCTGAAGCGCCGTCGCGAGACGGGCGGCGAAGTCCTGGACTAGCGTCTTCTCGCGGAGTGATGGGACGCAGGTCACCCAGGTGGGGCTTGGTGTGGGCTTCCAGCGGCTTCGAATGAGCTCGGCCGCGGCCGCGACCAGCCCCTCATCGAACCGATGGGTCCTCTGTTTCCCCTCGCGGACGACATCGCCCCAGCCCCCATCCGCCCAGGCGCAGAGTGCCCGTCCTCCTTCAGCGAGGAGTTCTGGTTTAATCGTCCCGCGGCGTTCGAGGAGCCCTCCCTGCCATCTCTTGCGCGGTGAGATGACCTCCGCGTGCTGCTTCAGGAACTCATGCGCCCGAGTCGCGAGCGCAGGGGCATATTGGGCGTCCACGATGGGCTTGCCGGTGCAGTTCGCACATCTGCCGCACTGTGGGACCGTCGAGTCTCCGAGCTCCTTCGCGAGGAACTGCATCAGGCAGTCGCGTGTGCTCATGTACACCTGCATGACGCGTTGCTCCTCCTTGCGCAGCGCGAGGAGCTTGTCGATCCGCTCTTGATCATGGGTGTAAAGCACCGGAGTTCGCTTGTAGCGGGAGCCCTGCTTCGTTACCGGAGCAGGCACCAGCGTCTCCGCAAGAGTCAGGACCTTCTCGAGTGTTCCTTGGGAAAGGTTGAGTGACGCCTGAAGCTCTGGAATGGAGGCACCGTCGTCGGCCTGCTCCAGTGCGGCGAGCACCTCCGCCATCTGTGCCGCGGGTGGAAAGGCGGACTCGATGAAGTACTCGGCGATCTCGTCGTCCTCGGCGCCGCCGAGCAAGATGCCCACCGCGTTGTCGAGCTTTCGCCCCGCGCGGCCTACCTGCTGATAGTAGTGGACGACGGAGGCAGGTCGCTGGAAATGGACGACGAAGCCAATGTCGGGCTTGTCGAAGCCCATCCCCAGGGCTGACGTCGCGACGAGGGCCTTCACTTTGTTGCCCAGCAGCGCCTGCTCGAGCACGGGGCGCTGCGTGTCATCCATCTGGCCAGAGTAGACGGGCGCGGCAATGCCGTTGCGCTCAAGCCATTCACTCACGCGGCGAGCGTCCCGCACCGTGAGGCAATAGATGATGCCAGTGCCAGGGAGCTTGCCCAGGTGTTCCACGAGCCACGCCAGCCGGGCCGGTTGCGTCGGGAGCTGGAGCGTCTGGAGCCTGAGGCTCTCGCGGACGAGCGGCCCCCGCATGACATGGAGCTTTCCGCCGAACTGCTCTTGGACGTCCTCGACGACGCGTGCGTTCGCCGTGGCTGTCGTCGCGAGCACCGGCACGGTCGGCGGCAGGAGCTTGAGGAAGGAGATGATACGCCGGTACTTCGGGCGAAAGTCGTGGCCCCAATCCGAGATGCAGTGCGCTTCGTCGATGACGACCATCCCCATCCGCGAGATTACCGGAAGCAGCACTTCGTCCTGGAAGTGCTTGTTGAACAGCTTCTCGGGGGAGATGACGAGGAGGTGGGCCGCTCCAGAGAGTACCTCCTGCTTCGCGCTCTCCCAGTCCTCCATGTTCGCCGAGTTGACGGTCACGGCGTTGAGCCCGACGCGACTGGCCGCATCGAGCTGGTTCGTCATGAGGGAGATGAGCGGTGAGATGACGAGGGTCACACCTCTCCCCTGGCGCCGCAGCAACTCGGTCGCCACGAAGTAGACCATGCTCTTGCCCCAACCCGTCCTCTGCACCACCAGGACGCGCGCATGGTGGCTGACCAGGGCCTCGATGGCCTCCCATTGGCCGTCGCGAAACTCCGCCTTCGGGTTGGCCTCTGCGCTGCGGAGGATCTGGAGCGCTTCCTGCTTGAGTGCCGTCTTCATGCGCCTTGCTCGCTTGCCCGCTCAGTCCAGCCCGCGCTCCCACAAGTCGTCCTCGTCCAGCCCCACCAGGTGAACCACCTCATGCATCACCGTGATGCCGATCTGCTCGATCAGCTCCTCGCACGTCTTCGCGAAGTGAGCATAAGACGAATAGGGTCTCTGTTTAATAGGGTCTCTGTTGAGGGTGGTGGGCTGGAGCGGAGGGGGCGGGCCGCTGACGGGGGCCACCTAAGGCTTAGTGCACCGTCCGCCGGAGCCGTGAGCGCTGGAGGTAGTCGCCGAGCTCGTCCTCCAGCCGCTGCGCGAGTCCCGGCGGCCAGGGCACGGTGAAGCGCGAGTCCAGGCCCATGCGCCGGATGCGCTGCAGCCAGTCATGCACCGTGCGCTCCGGGTAGCCCGCGGACAAGGCCGCCTCATACAGCAGGGTGTACTCGCGCATCAGCCAGGTGCTGAAGATGATGGGATCGTCGGAGCCCACGGCGATGGGCACCGGCGGCGGCGCGCCGTCCTCGGGCTGCGGCGGGTAGAGGCGGAGCACCGGGTGGTTGCGCAGGTCCAGCAGGTCGCCAATCAGCAGGTTGCTGGAGGGGTTCACCTCCACCACCAGCCCCCGCAGGCCCACCGCCCGGCGCAGCGCGTTCTGCACCGCGTAGAGCGCGGCGATCTCCGAGCCGTCCACGGTGATGTCCACCGGCTCCTGCCCCCGGAGGAACACCTGCTCGTCCTCTCGGTACCGGGTGAGCAGCTTGCTCACCAGGCTGTGGCAGCGCACGTGCTCGGGGTCCAGCATCTTCACCGCGCGGGAGAACCCGTCCAGGCTGCCTCCCGCGGGCACCCGCGCCACGGGGCGGCACAGCTGCAGGTGCAGCACATGGTGCAGCTCCGCCAGCACCTGTGGCTCGTAGCTGTGGCGGAAGATGCTGCTGGAGAGCTGGCGGATGAGGTTCTCCACCTGCTCGGGGCGGCCCGTGGGCGCCTCCGCTCGCATGTCCGGAGTGATGGCGTAGCTGCTGTACAGCCGCCACTCGAAGACGAGATCCCACAACCGGTCCTCGGCCGTCATCATCACGGAGCCCGCGGCCTGCGCCCAGACGTAGGGCTCGACGCCGAGCGCGGTGGCATGCCCCAGCCGGCCGCCAGAGTGGCCCAGCAGGTAATGCATGCACTCGAAGATGTGGCGCAGCCCCTCCATGAGGTGGCGGAAGTCCTCGCCTACGTGGGCCGTCAGCCGCAGGGGCGGGGGCTGCTGGTGGCCCAGCCGGGCGGCCGCCGCCGTCGCGGCGAGGTTCGCTTCTGAGTGCACGTAGCGGTAGAGCGGCACCAGCACCCAGGTGGGCTCGCCCAGCTCGTCCGAGGCCACGTCCAGCCCCCGCAGCAGCCACAGCACCCGTGGCACCGCCCGCAGCAGGTGCACCATCGCCCGCGCCCGCACCGCCTGGTTGGAGAAGTAATCCGCGTAGCGGCCTCCCATGCGCAGGGTGCCCAGGGGCTGGGGCTCCGCGTGAGTGTACCGGTCTCCCGCGGGAGGGGCCCCGGCCGCCCACCGCAGCTGGGGGTCGCGCTCCTTGAGGATGTGAACGACGACGCCGAACTCGGGCTCGCCCAGGCCCCGGTGCGAGGACGAGGTCGCCCCGATGACGTTGCGCCATGAGTGCAGCAGCTCCTGCAGCTCCCCGGCCAGGATGAAGGAGGTGTCCCCGGGCGGGATGCGCACCTCCAGGGCCCGCAGGGGCTCGCCCCGGCCCGCGACGTGGAAGGAGATCTCGGCGCGCGCGGCGTGCAGCGGGGTGCGCACCCAGCCCAGCCTGCCGGCGAAGCGAGTGAACCACTGCAGGCCCGCCGTCATCGGCCGCTGGATCACCGTGCGGTAGTAGATGCAGCGCATCCGCAATGCCTGCCAGAAGAGCCTCGCGAAGAGGGTGTCGCCGGGGGGAGCCCGGCCCCGCCGTTCCTGCTGCTCGGCCTGGAGCTCCTGCTGCGCGAGGTAGGCCAGCCCGTGGCGCATCAGCCAGCGCTCTCCGCCGTTGTGCCCTCGCAGCTCCAGGCGCACGGCGATGGGATCACACACGCGCCACACCTCATCGAGGGTCTCGGGGGGCTCGGCGCGCAGGGTGGTCCCTACCGGGTGGAGTTCCCCGTAGAGATCATGCAGTTGGTAGAAGTCGGGCAGCTCCGCGTCCGTGCCGTGCGCGAGGGCGCGCAGCGTCTGGTGCAGCGCGCGCAGCCGCGGGGGGCTCCATACCGGAAAGTGGCTCAGCGACTCCACGAAGTCCTGGAGCTGGGCCGGGGCGGTGTGGCCGCGGTGGATGAGGAACTCGGCGAGCACGCAGCGCGCGATGGCTGCCGCCAGCAACCAGCTCAGCAGCTGCTCGGAGCCGAAGGGCAAGGCGGGGCTGTCCAGCGCGCCGTGGGTGAGCAGGGGGTCCGCCAGCTCCGCCTGCAGCGAGGCCCACAGCAGGGAGAAGTCCATGCCCGCCCCAATGTGGTGGTGGATCTCGGCCACCCCGGTGTCCACCAACTGCTGGTGCAGCAGGGGCGGATCCGCGCTCACGTGAGTGGGCGGGGGTTCCACGCATGTGGCGGACAGCAGCAGGTCCTCCGGCAGCGCGAAGGTGAGCCAACGGTAGTGGAGGGAGGCGTCGAAGGCGTTGGCGTCGGTGCTTTGGAAGAGCTCGGTGAGGCCGGGGCGGGCCTCCAGGAAGCTCTTGGCCAGGTTGCGCAGGTAGCGCCGCAGGGAGACGGGCGCCAGGGTGGAGACCCTCCGGCGGCCCGGCACCTCACCAAACCAGAAGAAGTCACGGGCCAGGATGAGGCGATCCAGGGACCAGCCGCTCGCGTGCTGTGACAGCTTCTCCTCGCACTCCATCCACAGCTCCCGCGTCCGCCCCCGCTTGGTGTCCAACTCCGGGTTGAGCTCCACCATGGCGTGTCGGAAGGCCTTGAGGCTGGCCAGGGGAAAGCTGGCGATCTCCGCCCGGATGTAGGGCTCTGGAGTGCGCCGCGGGGCCAGGGGCACGCTGCCGGGAGGTTGGATGGCGCTCATGGCTCAGCGCCCCTTGCGTTGGGAGGGGCGCTGGTTGCGTCTCCTCGTCTTCGCGGGGGGCGTGCTACGGGGAGAGGGGTAGACCATGAGCTCCAGCCAGTGGTCGCGCGCCTCCTGGAGCCATTCGCGCACGGCGAGGGCGTCGCCCGTGCCGGCGCTGTAGGTGCCCCACAGTTGCTGACCGGCTTCGGAGTCCCTCAGTGTCTTGAGGACCAGCTCGCGCCGGGAGGCCTCCACGAGGGCGGCGTTGTCGTCCCATCGCGTCTTCAAGAGCGCCTGGGTCCGCAGGTTCTTGAGGGGCTCGAGGCATGTATCCGGGATGAACTCGGGCTTGAGCAGCAGGGGCAGCGCCTGGTCGAGCCAGACCTTGGCAATGGCGAGCCTCGCGTAGGTGCTCACGTCGGCGGCCTTGGCGAAGAGGCAGTTCACATGTTTGGAGACGTCACTCACGTAGGCGGGCAGCTCGGACTCTTTGAACACCTGGCCATCGGGGCCCTCGCCTCGGGGCACTACGCCCGTGAGCTTCCGCCAGCACCAGCCACCGCGCTGATCGCTGGCCACGGAGCAGACGTTATCGATCCACGCGGCCAGCAGGAAGGCGAAGCGGTTGGCCGCGATACTCTCGCTCTCCTTCCTGTCCGCGAGCTCGCCCTTCCTGGGCTCGAGGTGTTCGCGGACGCGGTGGACGAAGGTCTTCCACTGCGCTGTGAAGATGGCGAAGTCGATGAAGGTGTCCCAGCTGGGGGGGAGCCACCAGAAGCCGACCTGGGCGAGGCCGATGGGCTCGAGCTGCGCCATGTGCAGCGTCACCGCCATGGCGGGGATCGTGTCGTAGGGCGTCACCGAGACGTTCAGCACGCGCTGGTTCGGGGAGAACACCAGCAGGTCATGGAGCAGCATGAACCAGCCGGCAACCAAGGGAGGCAGGGGGACTCTGCGGCCGGACTCCTCCTGGTCGTGCAGCTCGAGGATGTCATCCTTGAAGTGCCGCAGGTGCAGCTCGGTGCGCAGCATGCAGGAGCCACCCTCCTTGGAGACTCCCTCGCTCATCTTCGTCTGGGGAGTCCACGTGGGATGCCACAGTACGTCCGACAAGGCGGTGACCTTGAGCCGACGAATGGGCTTGCGGCTCAGGTCCAGGACGATACGGCCCTGCATGTTCCTACGCATGATGCGGTTGAGGAGCTGCTCGCTGGCCCAGCCCGGCAGGTCGCTCTCGTCGATGGCAGCGCGGAGCATGGACTCGGCGATTTCGATGGACAGCTCCTCGCAATCCTCGCAGCTGTGCTCGGTGGCATTATTCATGCCTCGGGTGTGGATCTTCCACTGCTGGTATTTGCCCTGCGCGCTTTGCCAGAGCTCCAGGGCGGTCCGAGCTGACTGGGTGAGGGCGAGCCGCGCCGCGTAGGTGAAGACGGGACCCTCGGCTTCCCCATGGGGCCCCTCGTTCTCCTGGATCCGGTACTCTTTCAGGAGTGTATCGGGTGCCTGCTCCACACATGTGTCAGCACATTCGTCACGCAGCCGGCCTGAGATGTCGAAGAGATCAGCGAAGCTCTTCATGCCGTGGGAGCCCGTCCTCCTGCATGCCAGAGGGAGCTCCCTCAGGAATTCGAAGAGCCGCTGTTCCCCCTGTGAGTCACCCACCACCAGGGCGGGAGCCCTGTATTTCCAAGCCTCAAGGGGGGTGACCTGATCGATTGGGATGCGGTGGACGTGGGGCAGCACGCGGCGCATGGCGGCGGCGGCCTGTCGGCGGGCGATGGACAGCAGCTCTTCCCGGTCCCTCGTCCCGAGCGTCACCTGGCCCGCGTCCGCCAGCTCCTTCTGGAAGGTCCGCTCCAGGAAGAGCTGGAACTCGGAGCGCCCGGAGGCGAGGACGAACCAGAGCCGCCGGCTGGCCACCATCCGCGTCAGCTTGAGGATCATGCCCAGGTGCTGCGGGCTGCGGTCCACGTTGTCGATGGGCAGCACCAGGAGGACCTTCTCCTGGGTGTTGTGGCCGAAGTTGCGCGCCGCGAGCAGGCGGGAGACGGACTCCATGGCGCCGAAGAAGTCGCGTCGAAAGCTGGCGTAGATTTCGGCGGCCTTGATTTGCTGCTCTGTACGCTGGCGGGGATCCTGTCGCTCGCTCGGGCTCTCCTCCCACATGAAGGTGGCGTCCCGGACAAGCTTGTCGATGCGCCCGTAGGGATCATCGATGCCCTCCTCCAGCAGCGAGGGAGGCACCCACCGGCCTTCCCGGTGGTGGGTGAGGTCCAGCGCATTGCGCACGCGCACCAGCAGCGTCGCCAGGATGTTGGCATCCGTGGGCAACGGCTCCATGTCCAGAGTGTCCAGCCAGATGATGCGCTGCTCGAGATCCTTGAGCTTGCTGCGCAGTCCTTCGGTGCGCGACGGCTCCCCGTCGCCGGGTAGTAGAGGGAGGAACTCCGTGGGCTTGCGCAGGGCGTAGGCGGACGTCAGCAGGATGGTGGTCTTTCCATAGCCGCGGTCGCCAGAGACGAGCAGGCTCGTGGCGAGCTGTTCCTCGGAGACCTGCTGTTGGGTGTCCGCACCACCCAAGCCGTCCGCTGCCGTGTCCTTCGCCGATGGGCTCTTTGTGTAGGCGCAGTGCAGCCAGTTGATGAGCCCCTCCATCGTGCGCTGCGTGTTGGGCAGCAGATCACTCCACTTGAGCGCGGCGGCCTCCGGCCTGGGACCGATGGACGGCCCGGGAGTTGTCTGGGGTAGGTTGCTCGTCTTCGGATCCATGGTGTTGTTCCCTCCCGGGGACCAGCCCCGGAGTCGTGATGAGTCATGGGCGAGGGAGCCGCCGGGGCCTCAAGCCGCCTGCCGGCCCATCCGCACCGAGAAGGAGCGGAAGTCCGACCCGAGCAGGACAATCAGGAGCGCGCCCACGAGCCAGGGGGCGATGCCCCTGTCCAACTTCCCCCGGATGAGAGGGACGAGCAGCAGGGCGACCGCGAGATTCCAGCCGAGGCTGGAGAGGTTCCACAGGTAGAGGGAGAGCTCGCTCGCTTCTCGATTGTAGGGCTTGTTTCCCGTCTCGTCCTGGGGGTGCTGGAAGAGGAACGTCACCACATGCTGGTAGGGGCGCCCCATGAGGCCGCCCACCCGGGCCAGGATCGAGCCCAGGATGCGCACGATGGCATGGCAGAGCAGGCCGGCCATGAACGCCGCGACGACGAGGGCGATGACGGCCACGAGCCCGAACAGCCAGCTCTGGGCATCACTCCCACTCTGGAAGGCCGAGGACACGGTGTCCTGGGGCCGCTCCCACAGCTCGGGGCGGAACCACCAGAGGGCGAACAGGACGAGGGCGCCCGGCATGAAGAAGGCGATGTCGAAGGCCCGGAAGAATCCACTGACGGATTTGACGCCCTCGCTTGTTACCCTGCTCACCTGCTGTGCGGCCATGGCGCACCTCCCCGCGGTCTCTGAAGAGACGTCCTCGCTCAGAACTGCTCACGACTCTTCACGGTGACAGGGCCCGGCATTGAGGAGCCCTGGGGCCTGAGAGGAGCGGAGGAGGGAGTGCTGGCGGCCATGCGCCTGTGCGCACATGGCCTGGCGGGCCGCTTCATCTCCTCTATGCTGCTCGGGTCCATGCACCCGCGGAAGCTGACATGAAGCCAGTCGTCGATGAGCGTCCACAGAAGCCAGACTCCAGGCGCGACCTGGCGACAGCGCAGCTCGACGTGCTGATGAACATGTCCGCCGGGGTCGTCTTCCTCGACCTGGAGCTCCGCTTCCTGCGCATCAACCAGGTCCTGGCCGATATGCACGGGATTCCCATCGAAGCGCACCTGGGCAGGACCGTGGCCGAGGTTCTCCCACCGGGCGAGGGGAGGGACGCCATCACCCAGCGCCTCCAGCACGTCATCGCGACGGGCCAGCCGCTCACGAACCTCGAAGTGGAGTGGGAGGCGCCAGGGTCGCCGCCCCGGCGCAAGTTCTCCCGGGCGGGGTACTTCCCTGTCCACGATGGCGTGGAGGTGGTGGGCGCCTGCGCCTACGTCGAGGACATCACCGCCCAGAAGCTGGCGGATGAGGCGCGCAGGGCGAGCGAGGACTGGCTCAGGCGGTTGTTCGAATCGGGCCTCATCGGCATCCTCGTGTGGGAGAGGAAGGGCGGCATCCTGGATGCCAACGGCAAGTTCCTCGAGATGGTGGGCTACAGCCATGACGACCTGAAGGCCGGGCGCCTCGACTGGGCCGTGTTGCTCCCTCCCAAGAACGAAGGCCCCGGCGCGCGCGCCTCTGAAGAGCTGCTCACCGCGCATGCGTCCTCCGAAACGGAGCTGGTCCGCAAGGATGGGACTCAAGTGCCCGTGCTCAGGGTGGGCACCTTCTTCGAGGGTTCCAGGACGGAGGGGGTCACCTTCTTCCTCGACATCACCGTGCAGAAGCGCGCCCAGGATGCCTTGCGCCGTGCCAATGATGAGCTCGAGCGGAGGGTGTGGGAGCGCACGCTGGAGCTCAAGAAGACCCAAGCCCAGGTCGTGGAGATGGCGCGCGCGGCGGGGATGGCCGAGATTGCCTCGAATGTGTTGCACAACGTTGGCAACGTCCTCACCAGCGCTGTCATCAACACCGAGCAGGCGCGCAAGGAGGTGGAGTCCTCGCGGGTGAGCCGGATGGCGCAGCTCTCCACCCTCCTCGAGGAGCATCGCGACAACCTGGCGGACTTCCTCACCCGGGATCCTCGCGGCAGCCGCATGCCAGCCTACATCTCTGCCCTCAGCGAGGAGCTCCTCCGCGAGCAGGAGAACCTGCGAGGGTACCTGGAGACGCTGAGCCGGCACATCGAGCACATCCGCGCCATCGTCCAGGTGCAGCAGACCTATGCGAAGGCATCACTCATCCTCGAGGAGTGCGACCTCTCGCAGCTCATCGAGGATGCCTTGCACATCCAGGCCCCCGCGCTGCAGCGCCACGGCATCTCGGTCACGCGTGAGTTCACTCCCCTGGCCAAGGTGCGGGTAGACAAGCACAAGGTGTTGCAGATCCTCATCAACCTCATCAGCAACGCCCGGCACGCCCTGGATGGGGTCCCCGAAGGGCAGCGGCGCCTGCTGGTGCGTCTCACCACGGAGGGGCAGAGCGTGCGCATCCAGGTGGTGGACAATGGCACGGGGATCGCGCCAGAGATTCGCGGGAAGCTCTTCTCGCACGGCTTCACCACGCGCAAGGAAGGCCATGGTTTCGGCCTGCACTCGAGCGCGCTGACGGCGCAGATCCTGGGCGGGCACCTCCTGCTGGAGAGCGAGGGGCCAGGCCGGGGCGCCACGGCCACGCTGGAGCTTCCGCTCCAGTCCCTGCTGGCCAGGTAGCCCTCCTCGATGGGCGCCGGGCGCAGGGACACCGGAGGAGCGCCGTACGAGCGGGCGGGCCCATGCCCCCCTTGCCTGAGGGCGCGGTGAATCCTCTCTTCGTGGCCAGGCTCTTACCCAGTAAGGGAGATTCCGCTGAACCCTCGTGGAGCCATGTCATGAAGATCGAGACCTTTTACGACCCCAAGACGTACACCCTCACCTACGTTGTCTTTGACGAGGCCACACGGGACGCCGTCGTTATCGATCCCGTGCTCGACTACGACCCGCTCGCCTCGCAGACCACGACCGAGTCCGTCCAGAAGGTGGCGGCCTTCCTGAAGGAGCAGGAACTCCGGCTGCACCTCATCCTGGAGACGCACGCGCACGCCGACCACCTGTCCGGCTCCCAGTACCTCAAGCGCTACTTCGAGGCCCCGGTAGCCATCGGCGAGCACATCCGGGTGGTGCAGGAGACCTTCAAGGACCTGTTCGATCTGGGCCCCGACTTCAAGACGGACGGCAGCCAGTTCGACCGCCTGCTGAAGGACGGCGAGGTCTTCCAGGCCGGCTCGTTGAGCATCGGGGTCATCCACACGCCCGGTCACACGCCCGCCTGCGTCACGTACAGGATCGGGGACGCCCTCTTCACCGGGGATGCCCTCTTCATCGAGGACTACGGCACGGGCCGTTGCGACTTCCCTCGCGGCAGCGCCGAGGCCCTGTACCGCTCCGTGCACGATCGCCTCTACGCGCTGCCGGATGAGCTGCGCGTCTTCGTGGGCCATGACTACCAGCCCAACGGTCGTCCGCTGCGCTATGAGACGACCCTCGGCGCCTCCAAGCGGCAGAATGTCCAGCTCCGAGCGGAGACGACCCAGGACGAGTTCGTCTCCTTCCGCCAGAAGCGTGACGCCACGCTGGCGCCGCCGCGGCTGATCTTCCAGAGCGTGCAGGTGAACGTGAACGCGGGGAGGTTGCCCGGGCCCCACGCCAACGGGCGGCGTTACCTCCACATGCCGCTGAACCTCTTCCACCCCACGGACGAGATCGGCGAGCCCAGGTCCGCCTGAGCGCCCTGGGCCCGGTAGCCGCCAGCGCGAGCCGGGTGACACAGGCTCGCCTCGCGGGGAGTCCGCTCACCCCGCCTTCCTGGCCGCGTGGCAGGGCAGCTCCAGGGTGAAGGTGGCCCCACGCCCCAGCCCCTCGCTGTGCGCCGTCAACGAGCCCTCCATCTCCTGCGCCGCCAGGGCGCTGGAGTGCAGGCCGAAGCCGTGCCCCTCCTCGCGGGTGGTGAAGCCGTGCTGGAAGATGCGCGTGAGCAGCTCCGGGGCGATGCCCTCGCCCGTGTCGCTGACCTCGATGCGGATGCGGTCGGCCGCGGGCTGCTCCAGCTTCAGCCTCAGGATCCGCTCACCATCGGGCTTCTTGTCCAGGGCGTACTTGGCATTGCTGATCAGGTTGACCAGGATCGTCAGCAGCCGGTGCTTGTCGAGCATCATCGGCGGCAGGTGCTGCAGGTGCCGCTCCACCTTCACCTCGTGGCGGCCGAGCGCGGCCTCGTTGATGCGCAGGGCGTCCTCCATCAGCTCCGCCAGATCGACCGATTCTTGTAGCGAGCCCATCCTGGCATAGCGCTGCTGCAGCTTGACGATGGTGCCGATGTGGTCGGAGTACCGGAGGATGTCACCGAGCAGCGTCTGGAGCTCCTGGCGCTCGCCCTTCAGGTGCTCCCCCAGCTCCTTGAGGAAGGGCAGCATTCGTTGCCCGCGCCCGTCCTGGGTGAGGAAGGCGGCGAGGTCGCTCTGGTGCTCCTCGAGCAGGGTCACCGCCCGGCTCACGCTCTCGAGCTTCAACCCACCCAGCCGCTCCGCCGCTACCCGCGCCGAGGTGTGGACGCTGTTGAGCACGTTGCCCACGTTGTGCAGCACGCTGGTGGCGATCTCCGCCCGGCCGGCCTGTCGTGCCGTCTCCAGCAGCCGCTGGTGGACCTCCTTGAGCTCGTGGGTGCGCTCGTCGACTCGCTGCTCCAGCCCCTCGTTGGCCCGCCGCAGGGACTCCTCGCGCTGCTGGACCTCGCCGGCCATCAGCTGGAAGGCCTGTGACAGCCGCCCCAGCTCGTCGCCTCGCGACGTGTCCAGCTTGAGCTTGAAGTCCCCGGCGGCCACCCGATCCGCGGCCTGGGTGAAGGTCAACAGCGGGCGGGTGATCTGCTGCCTGAGCACCCAGTACATGATCATCAGCTCCAGGAGCAGCGACCCCACGCCAAACAGCAGCACGTAGCGCGAAGCCGCGAAGGCGGCCGAGCTCACCACATGCCCGGGGAGCACCGTGACGAAGTTCCAACCGGGGCCCTTCAGCCGCGCCACGGCGATGTACTCGTCATACCCTGGCAGATGCAGCACGACCTGGCCCGGCTTCCGGTTCTTCACCAGCTCGAGGATGCTCCTCAGGTGTTCCCGATTCTCTCCGGCGTCGAGCCGCGCTTCCCCGGGGTGCGCCTCGGTGCTCAGGATGTGGAAGCCGCTGGTGGCGCCTTCCGTCTTCATCGCGGGGTGCGCGATGAGCTGGCCGTCATCGCGCAGGAGCATGTTGTACGCACCGGGCAGGTTCTCCTGGATGGTGCGGGTCATCAGCTCCGGGAGGAGAATATCGTGGTTGATCGTCGCGACGTGGCGGCCGTTCATGTCCAGCGGGGTGGAGGCGGAGACCCCCCACAGCTTGGAGACGGGCTCCGCGATGATGCCACTCCAGACCGTCCGCCTCTGCGGGTTGTTCTCGGGCGCGCTGATGGTGAAGTACTCGTGGGAGGTGATCGGCAGGTCGGGCGGGGCCTCCAGGCACCAGGTGGCGGCCTCCGGCCAGTAGCCCAGCGCCACCCCCTCGGGCAGCATGACGTAGGTGTTCATGAAGCGGACGTGGAAGGCGGGCCCGTACTGCTCGGTCACCTCACGCGCGGCCAGGATCCGGCGGCGCAGCTCCGCGTTGACGTTCACGCCCCTGACGACGAAGACGCACGACATCTTCGTGCCGTCGAAGCTCTCGGGGCGGTTGCGGATGGTGCCGTCGGGCAGCCGCGCGAGCACGCTGTCGAAGCGGGCGCTCGGATCCTCCTGGCCGAAGGAGCGGATCCGCTCCTCCAGGGCGTTCTTGAGAATGGCGAGGTTGTCCTCCGCCTGCACGAAGAGGGCCTGCTCCCGCTGGGTGCGCTCCGTGACGTACCGGTCGAGCTGCTGGAGGGTCTCGGCGCGCATGGCGCTGAGCATGTGGAGGTAGCTGAAGAAGGTGGCCAGGGCGATGACCACCGCGATGCGCACCCCCATGCTGAGGAGCGTCGAGCGGGCGAGCGAGGTGCGAGGGCTGGATGGAGGGGAGGTCATGGCTCGGGTGGGCGGTGAGAGCTGCCGCATCGTATCGCGTCGCGCCTCGGGCGCTTCAGGCCCAGGTGCTCTCGCCGAGAGGCCCGCCTGGTGCTCGGCCAGCCGCGCGTGCGGCCTACCCTGAAGATCATTCCCTGAGCCGCCCTGAGCAGCTCCACTCACCCGCCCAGAGTGGGTGGGGAACTGGCAGGCAGGCACGAGAGCGCACGAAGGTCGTAGCCATGAGACACGAGGGCTAGATATAGCAATGATACCGGACGGCCTCGGTACGTGACGGGCTATCGCCTCAGGCTCGCCATCTCCTGGCTGAGGAGCTGTGCATGAGTGAGACGAAGAGACGCATCCTGATCATTGACGACTCCGAGGCCATCCACACCGACTTCCGCCGGGTGCTCTGCCCGAAGCCCCCCAACCGCGGCAAGGTGCTGGACCTCATGGAGGAGGAGCTCTTTGGCGAGGACTCCTCCCGCGAGGTGCCTTCCGAGCTGGAGTTCGAAGTGGACTCCGCCTTCCAAGGCCAGGAAGCGCTCGCCATGGTGAGGCAGGCCCAGGAGGCCGGCCGTCCCTATGATCTGGCCTTCCTGGATTACCGGATGCCTCCCGGCTGGAACGGCTTGGAGACCTTGCGACACCTGCGGAGGGTGGCCCCCTCGCTGCCGGTGGTGCTCTGCTCGGCCTATTCGGACTACTCCTGGGAGGAGATCCTCCGGGAGTTCGGCGAGTCCCAGCTGCTGGAGGAGATGAGGAAGCCCTTCGACAGCCAGGAGCTGCGCCAGCGGGCGCTGGCTCACGTGTCCTCGAGCGCGGCTCCGTAACTCAGCTCGCGCGGCGGCTGCTCGGGGGCTGTGGCCTCAGGCGGCGCTGAGCTGCTTGGCCGGCTGGAAGATCGTGGCGTCCGGCACCTCGGGCAGGAAGAACGCCGGGGCCGCCGATTCACGCGGGGCCAGCACGCCATAGGCCTCGGTGGCCAGGTAGAAGGTGGTGCGCACATGGCCGTCCTCGCGGCGCATGGAGGCCCACTGGATGAGGCCCACGCCCGCATCGAGCGGCCGGTTGGCCAGCGCCCACACGGCCCGGTCCAGCACCGCGTGGCTCTTGGGATCGAGCACCGTGCGGATGCGGCGCAGCGCGTCCCGATCATTGTCCGCGTAGCAGCGGATGGGGCAGTGCATCGTCGCGCTGTAGGGCCGGGCGTCATCGTCCGAGGTGAAGGCCCAGCAGGTCTCCGTGGAGCGGGGCGCCGAGTAGCACTCATCCTCCCCCTGGATCGCCCGGCAGAACGCCTGCACCTCGCCAGGCAGGTACTCCTTGGCCTGGGACATCGCGTACTCGAGATCCGCCGGCCCGGCGTCCCGGTGGGCGATGTAGATCTTCACGCGGGAGACCTTCTGCCCCGACAGATCCAGGGAGAAGTAGTGGAGGTAGTCCTTGGCGCCGCGCCGCATGACGACCTCGGAGAGGAAGCGCCAGGCGTTGGCGAAGCCCAGGCGGGCCAGCGCCTCCTTGACCAGCGCGTTGGCGTGCTCGGGGCCGCGCGCCTGCGGGTTCAGGTAGAGCTTGATCTCGGCTCGGCCGTCAGGCTTGAGGCAGAAGGCGTGCCAGAGCGAGAAGCGCGCCTGCGGGTTGCGCGGCTCGAACAGATCCTTGACCTGCTCGAAGCGCTCCAGCGGGACGCCGAACTCCTGGTTCAGGCGCTGGTTGAGGGCCAGGCCGTCATCCCAGCTGGACTGGAGGGTGGTGGCGCTGTTCTGCGCCTCGATGAGGAAGCGGATCTCCGGCCGGTCCGCCTCCAGGGCCAGCGACAGCTCGAAGGGGGTGTGGTCGTCCGTGATGTCGGACTTCCACGGCGAGCTCTCACCGATGCGGCGCGTCCCCCAGGGGCTCGCCATGAAGGTGAAGTAGCGCTGCACCTTCTGGGTATCCGCGGAGGTGAAGCCGCACGCCCTGCACAGGGCCTCGATGCGCGAGTTGCCGAACTCCAGGAAGGTCTGCTCGGCGATCCAGTCGGAGACGGACGGAGGCCGGAGGGGCTTCTCCTGGCACTGGAACCAGCGCATCACGTAGTCGAGCAGGTGGTCGGCCACGTGGCCGACGATGGCGAAGACCTCGTCGATGCTGGCCAGGATCTCCTGCTCGAGCTCCGGAGACACCGCCTCCAGCTCGACGTCAGCGGCGCGCCAGGGGCGCAGATCGAAGGCCGCGCGCAGCGAGCGGATGCTGGAGATCTGCTTGCGGGTGCTGGCCTCGAACTCGCGCGCCACCTGCTCCAGGGCCGCGAGGCACTCGGCGCCCACGGTCTCGAGGGTCAGCAGCAGCACCCGGCGACGGGCGGAGTCCGTCTCGATCAGGGCCAGGGACATGACGTCGTGGAGCGTCTCGCGCACCAGGCCGCAGTCCTCGCCCCACAGCAGCTGCAGCATGGAGTTCAAGTTCGCCAGCGAGTGGAGATCCAGCGACTGGAGATCCTTGAGGAACGGGGCCCAGTGAGGGTTCTCCGCGGGCGACAGCTGCTCCTCGGGGAGCTCCTCACCGCGGAGGCTGCGGGCCAGCTCGCCAGAGCCCATGACCAGGGGCGCGACGCAAGGCAGGAAGCGGAGGCGATCTTGAGGGGCGAAACTGGAGTCCCGGAGGAAAGTCAAGAAGGGCGAAACGGCAAAGGCTTGTTGCTGCTCCTTCAGGTACTCCAGGACCCGCGTCGTCATTGTGCCTCCCTCTGTCGTGCTCGGGACCTTTCCGAGCGCTCCCGCTGCTGCCCCCCCATCCTTCGGCTCATTTCAGGATCTGGATCGACCCTGTGACGCCAACTTATGGGTTCAACGAATACCGCACTTTTCTGCCAGAGTCAAAAGTTTAGGGAACGAAATTCCCAGAATTTGTTAAAAATGGCGTGAACCAAGGCCTTGGTGGAATCGGAACTAAAGCAGAATTATCTGTAATTCAGGAATATTCTGAAGAGAGATGACTCACCGGACAGGAGCGCCCCTGTCAGTGGGTCACTTTTGGATCCGCTTCCTGCTTCTCGGCGAGCCGGCTGATGGAAGGCTCGTCGGCCAGGAGCTCTTCAAAGCACGTGGCCACCATGTGCCCCGAGGCCGTCGAGTCGCAGCGCAGCACACGCAGCCTGGCGCGTGGGAGGTTCAGCTCGGGGATGCTCACCTCGAGCAGCTCGCCGGCCTGGAGAGGGAGCGCCGTCATCAAGAGGCAGCCGCTGGCCGAGGCGTTGACGATGGAGGCGTCCAGTTGCTCACTCCCGCGGTGGAGCTTGATGGCCAGGCGCAGGGTGTAACGTGGGTGCCGCCGCCGTTCGTGTTGAGACACAGTCGCTCTCCTGGGCTGCCCTACGCCTGCGGATCGGTGGGCTGTTCCGGGTAGAGTGTAGCGCGGCCGTGGGCGACCGTCATTCCACGACGCTGCTCCGCATCATGGGGAGGGCGGGCACGATGCCTGAGGCTTGACGCTCAGGGCCGAGGCGGCTCTGCCAGGCGCTCGAAGAGGGCCTGGACCCGGGCGGCGCCGGACTCAAGGTTGAGCGCGAAGTACCAGTAGCGCTCCAGCTCGATGGCGCTCCTCCGGAGCTGCATCACCCCCTGGGTCTTGTGCTCGGCGATCGCCCAGTCGACCACGATGTTGTAGTCGAGCCGGTCGCGGAACCCGAACCTCCGCGTGCGATCGAACTCGAACACGCACCCCGGGCGCACGTCCGCCCGCGGCTGGCCCGGCACGCCGGCGTACGAGAAGTCCTCCGCCTCCGGGATGGGGAACCCCTGCCGGTGCTCCTCGGCCACCGCCCTCCGGCGGGTATGCCCGGAGGTGCCCAGGACCAGCGGCCGCTCGTGTGGCGCCAGGCCCGCCACCACCTCCAGTGCGAGGAGGGCCGAGGCGCGGTGGTGGGAGTGCGTGAGCGGCAGGGGCAGCATCACGAAGAGGAAGTCGTACCGGCCCTGGAGCAGCAGCTCCCCCAGGCGCCGCCGGATGAAGTCCGTGTCCCAGCCCTCGATCGCCGTCGCGCCCGCCGCGTCGATGGTGAAGCCGGGATCCGGCTGATCCAGGAAGACACACTCGCGCAGCCCGAGGATCCGAGCCGAGGCTCGAAGCTCCTGCTCGCGGATGCGCGCCAGGTGGACGCGGGCGACCTCGGGGTCCGTGAGCTTCAACCCATAGAGAGGCTCGGCCAGGGTGGCGGCTCGGTATCCCCCCTCTCCGCGGGTGAGCACTGCCAGGTCCACCTGCCCTCCGTGCGAGTGGGAGAGCTTGTACACCGCGCCCCCGAAGAGCGTCTCGTCGTCGGGGTGGGCAGTCACGATCAGGACGCGCGGGGGGCGGTCCTCCAACACCGGGCCCGGAGGAGGAGAGGGAGGGGAATGCACGGGGGCAGCAGATAGGAGCCTCCGTGCATGGTCAAGCGCGGCCCGGGGACGCGGGCGCGCCCAGCCGTCGGTCCATGAGCTGAGCTCAGGCGTGTGCCGATGCTCCGGCATCGGGCCGGGAGGGCAGGGCCTCCGATGGCCGCCTGCGCGCTGCTTCGACGCGCTGCTTCAGCCCCCGCAGCATGCGCCGGTCCATCACGAACCCGATCGACTCGATGAGGTACGGGCCGTACAGGACCCGCTGGCGCAGGCCCTCGCCAGAGTAGGCCAGGCGGAAGCGGCTGATGAAGCGGGTGCGCCCGCCGGGCAGCGGCTCGAGGAAGAACAGCCAGGAGGCAGCGATCCGCTCCGGGCCGGACGCTTCCGGCGTCTCACCCTTGGTGGACCACGAGTCGGCGTGGGCGCTGATCCAGCGGCCGGGCTCGACGGCGACGATGGGGATCACAGGCATGCGAGGGTGCAGTCGCAGCACGTCGCCCGGTGAGATCGCCAGCCACTCGGGATGGATGCGGTCGGCGTTCTGGATGTCGCAGCCAGCGAGGTTCTCCAGGAACTGGTAGCTGTAGAGGCCGCCCTTGTCCTGCCCCATCTGCGCCACCCAGGGCCAGACCTGTTGGGGCGGAGCATCGATCTCGATGCCGTGGGTCCAGCTCCACTTCGGGCGGGGGATGCGATCATCGCCGGGGTACGGGCGTGATGCGGTCGCTTCATCGAGCCCCCAGTGCGAGCGGAGCGGGCGGAGGAACGGCGTGGCCAGGTCGAACAGGATCCCGAGCGCCCCGAGGATCCCCTCGCCCACGTCCCGTGCCGTGTCGTGCGAGCGGCGCAGGCGCCCCTCGGCACGTGCCTTGAGGTTGCGCAGCTGCTCGGCCTGCATGAAGTGGTGCACGGGGCGTATCCACAGGGCGTGCAGCCGCGCATCTTCCGGGAAGTTGACCCGTCCTCGGGCATGGAGCCGGGTGGTGCGCGCATCGCGCGGCTCGAGGACGAAGGCCCACGTCACCTGCCAGTACTTGAGGGGGCGCTCGGAGGAGGCAAAGGGGAGCTGGCGCTGGTGCTCGAGATCGTACAGGCCCCCGAGCACCAGCGCGCGAGGGGCATCTACTCGGAGGACCTCGAAGCCGTCCGTGCCTTTCGGGGTGCCAGGGAGCACGTCGCCTGGCTTGATGGCTTGGAGCTCCGGGTGGAGCTCACGCGCGCTCGGGACTCCCGCGTTGTCGAGGAAGTCATAGCTGTACCAGCCTGCGCGGTGGCAGCCCATCTGGACGAGCCACGGCCAGATCTGCTCCGGCGGAGCGTTGATGGTGATGGCGTGCGTCACCTGCGCGGGAGAGCCGCCGAGCAGCTCGTCGCCAGCAAGTGCGAGCTCCTCCTCTGCGGACTCCGGCGTCCCCAGCTGCCTGCCCAGGATCGCCAGCATGTGCCTCCGGATGAAATGCGAGAGCGGGGCGATGAGGCGGTGGTAGCGGCGGAGCTCGCGCCACGACTCCTCGTCCGTGGCGGTCAGCCGCAGCTCGAACACCATGCGTGAGCCGGTGCCGCCGAGCGGCTCGACGCGGACGCACCAGGCGACCTTGCCCCAGCCGGGTTCATCGAACTGGGCGAACTGCTCGGGGGCCACTTGCTTGAATGGAATCCGCAGCTCCCAGAACCGCCCGATGGCCCCGACGACGAACCCCCGTCCCGGCTGATCCGCGAGGAAGCGAAAGTCCGAGGCCTCGTTGGCGAGGTCGTCGAGGCTCAGGCGCACGGGCCCGCTCGCCCGCCCCATGAGTCGATCCGGCACCGTGCGCACGGCAAAGAGCCCACGGACGAGGGAAGAGGACGCGAGGTCCATGTGCCGTGCCGCCTGGTAGGCGGTCTCGGGGGGGACGGCGAGATCGAGGTGATCGACCTCGATCAGTCGGGGCTCTGGAATGAATGGCTCGAGCATGATGCCTCCAGGCGGAGATGCGGGGGCGGGGCCGTGGCTGGGCGCGGGCGGGCTCCTGGGCCTCAGGCTCATGGGTGCACACCCTCCGCACCGGGGGCGCCACCGCGCGTGGCAAATGCCAGCAGGGGGAGCAGGGAGGCGGAGGCCCGGCTCCTCCCAGGCCGAAGCGCGCAAACGCAGCACCTCGGCGCTCACCGGCGCAGCCCTTGCGGGCTTCACCGAGTCACAGCCCTGGCGGGCGTGGGCACACGCGGTGCAATGCCTGACTGGACCCGATTCACCGAGGGGTTGAGGGTGGTGCGGGCGACCGCTGGGCGCGCAAGGCGTGCATCCAAGCCTGGCCACCCGCAGGCCTTGCGTGCGAGCGCCAGTGCTCCAGGCGGTCCCCGTGGGCACCCTCATTGCAGTGACCGACTAGAGGAGGGCTCAGGCTCCATGGCCGTCGCCGTGCGACAACAAGTGCAGGATGCAGCGCGCGTCGTGCTGAGCGCCCGAGGCCTCACCAAGGTCTACCGGATGGGCGAGGTGGACGTGCACGCGCTGCGCGGGGTGGACTTCTCGCTGAGCGAGGGGGAGTTCGTCGTCCTGCTCGGCGCCTCGGGCAGCGGCAAGTCCACGCTGCTCAACATCATCGGCGGGTTGGATGTGCCCACCCAGGGCCAGGTCCACTACCTCGATCATGATCTGGCCCACGCGAGCGAGCGGGAGCTCACGCGCTACCGGCGCGAGCACGTGGGCTTCGTCTTCCAGTTCTACAACCTGATCCCCAGCCTCACGGCGCGGGAGAACGTGGCGCTGGTGACGGACATCGCGGTCAGTCCGATGCGTCCGGAGCAGGCGCTGGAGCTGGTGGGGCTCGGGGGCCGGCTGGATCACTTCCCCTCGCAGCTCTCGGGCGGCGAGCAGCAGCGGGTGGCGCTCGCGCGGGCCATCGCCAAGCGCCCGTCGCTGCTGCTGTGTGACGAGCCCACGGGGGCGCTGGACGCGAAGACGGGCCGGGTGGTGCTGGAGGTCATCGCCCGGATCAACCAGGAGCTGGGGACGACCACGGCGGTCATCACCCACAACGCCCCCATCGCGCAGATGGCCGATCGCGTCGTCACGCTGGCGGACGGGCGCGTGGCCACCGAGCGCCACAATGCCCGGAAGCGGGCGCCGAGCGAGCTGGAATGGTGAGGGCGATCGATCGCAAGCTGCTGAGGGATCTGTCCCTGCTGAAGGGGCAGGTGGCGACGATCGCGCTCGTGGTGGCGGCGGGCATCACGGCGTACGTGTCCACCTTCAGCATCTACCGCTCGCTGTCCACCTCGCAGCAGGCGTACTACGAGCGGGCGCGGTTCGCGGACGTCTTCGCCCGGCTGGAGCGGGCCCCCAACGCCGTGATGGAGCAGGTGGCGACGCTGCCCGGCGTGGCGCAGGCGGAGGCGCGGGAGGTGGAGACCGTCCTGCTGGACATGCCGACCCTGGCCGAGCCGGTGGTGGGGCAGATCGTCTCCATCCCAGGCAGGGGCCTGCCGCTGCTCAACCAGCTCCACCTGCGCGCGGGGCGCATGGTGGAGCCAGGGCGCTCCAATGAGGTGGTGGTCAACGAGGCCTTCTTCGAGGCGCATGGCCTCGAGCTGGGAGATCGCATCCTGGCGCTGGTGAACGGCCGACGGGTGGCCCTGCGCGTGGTGGGCGTGGCGCTGTCCCCCGAGTTCGTCTACGCCGTGCCGCCGGGCGGGTTCTGGGACGACAACCTGCGCTTCGGCATCTTCTGGATGGACCGCGACGTGCTGGCGGCGGCCTTCCGGATGGAGGGGGCCTTCAATGATGTCATCATCCGGTTGGCCCCGGGCGCCAACCCCGAGGCCGTGGTGGACGCGCTGGACCGGGTGCTGAAGCCCTATGGGGGGCTGGGGGCGTACCCCCGGGACAAGCAGATCTCGGATCGGTACGTCACCTCGGAGATCCAGCAGCTCAAGGGGAACGCGACCGTGGTGCCCGTCATCTTCCTGGGCGTGGCGGCCTTCCTCGTCAACGTGGTGCTCTCCCGGCTCATCGGCACGCAGCGCGAGCAGATCGCCGCGCTCAAGGCGCTCGGGTACTCGGATGTGACGGTGGGGGCGCACTACCTGAAGCTGGTGATGGTGGTGGTCGGGCTGGGCGCGGTGGGGGGCGTGGCCATGGGCGTGTGGGCAGGGCGCGCGCTGATGGGCCTGTACACCGAGGTGTTCCGCTTCCCGCTGCTGACGTTCCGGCTGGATCTGGGGACGGTGGTGGGCTCCATCCTCTTCAGCGCCGGTTCGGCGGTGGTGGGGGCGCTCGCGGCGGTGCGGCAGGTGGTGCGGCTGCCTCCCGCGGAGGCCATGAGGCCGCTAGCGCCGCCCACGTACCGCCCGTCGCTCCTGGAGCGCAGCGGCTTCCACCGGCTGTTCTCCCAAGGGGGGCGGATGGTGCTCCGGGATCTCGAGCGGCGTCCGGTGCGGCTGCTGCTCTCCTCCCTGGGCATCGGGCTCGCGGTGGCCATCCTCATCGTGGGCAGCTTCTCCATCGACGCGGTCCGCTACCTGATGGACGTCCAGTACGGACAGGTCCAGCGCGAGGCGCTCTCGCTGACCTTCTCCCGGTCGGTCCCGGATCGCGTGCGGCGCGAGCTGGAGCACATCCCCGGCGTGCTGCACACCGAGCCCTTGCGCATGGTGCCGGTGCGCCTGGTGGCGGGCCCCCGGAACTACGAGACGGCCATCCAGGGGCTGCCCGCGGGGGGGGAGCACCGGCAGGTGCTGGACGCGGAGCGGCGGCCGGTGGCGCTGGCGGGGGAGGGGTTGATGCTCGGCCGCGAGCTGGCGCGGCGCCTGGGCGTGGGCGTGGGGGATGCGCTCCGCGTCGAGGTGCAGGAGGGCGGTCGGCCCGTGCGCGAGGCCCGGGTGGTGTACCTGGTGGACGATCTGATCGGGCTCTCGGCGTACATGGAGATCGGAGCGCTGGATCGACTGATGGGGGATGACCGGACCATCACGGGGGCCACCCTGTCCGTGGACCGGGCGCGGATGGACGAGATCTACGCGCGCATCAAGGAGCTGCCCCTGGTGGCGGGCGTCGGGCGGACGGACCTCTTCAAGCAGCAGTTCGAGAAGCAGGTGGCCGAGGTGATGGTGGTGTTCACCTTCGTGCTCGCGGTCTTCGCGGCGGCCATCGCGGTGGGCGTCGTCTACAACAACGCGCGCATCGCCCTGGCGGTGCGCGCCCGGGATCTCGCCAGCCTGCGCGTGCTGGGGTTCACCCGGCGGGAGATCTCCCTCATCCTGCTGAGCGAGATCGCCGTCAGCCTGCTGCTGGCGCTGCCCATGGGACTGGTGCTGGGCAAGGTGTTCGCCATCGGGGTGGCGAGCGTGGCCGTGGACTCGGAGCTGTTCCGCCTCCCCCCGATCATCGAGCCGAGCACCTACGCCTTCGCCGTCCTCGTGGTGCTGGCGGCCGGCGTGGTGAGCGCGCTGCTCGTGCGCAGGCGGCTGGATCACCTGGATCTGATCGGCGTGCTCAAGACGCGAGAATAGGAGCCATCCATGAAGAAGAAGTGGATCAAGAGAGCCCTGCTCGCGGTGCTGGTCCTCGGCCTGGTGGGGGCCATCGCCTCGGCGTACCGGCCACGGCCCGTGGAGGTGGATGTGGGGGAGGTGACGCGCGGGCCCTTCGAGGTGACGGTGACGGAGCCCGGCAAGACGCGGGTCAAGGATCGGTACGTCATCTCCGCGCCGGTGGGCGGGCACCTGGAGCGCATCACCCTGCGGCCCGGGGATGCGGTGGAGGCGGGGCAGGGGATCGCCCGGCTGGGCTCGCTGGATCCGCCGCTGCTGGACGCGCGCTCTCGGGCCCAGGCGGACGCGCAGGTGCGGGCGGCGGTGGCGGCGCGGGAGCAGGCGGAGGCGGGGCTGAAGCGGGCCCAGTCGGCGCTCGAGTTCGCGCGGGTCGAGGTGGCGCGGCAGGAGAAGCTCGCGGCCGCGGGGAGCGTGACGGCGCAGGCCCTGGAGGCGGCCCAGTTCGAAGAGCGCAGCCGGGCGCAGGAGCAGGCCTCCGCCCAGTCGGCCGTGCGCATCGCCGAGCAGCAGCTCGAGATGGCGCGCGCGGCGCGAGGGCGGATGGAGCGGCGGCCAGAGGCGCACGAGCAGCTGGAGATCCGGGCGCCTGTCCAGGGCTGGGTGCTGCGAGTGATGCAGGAGAGCGAGGGGGCCGTGGCGGCGGGAGCGCCGCTGATGGAGATTGGCGATCCGGCGATCCTCGAGGCGGTGGTGGACGTGCTGTCCCAGGACGCGGTGCGCATCCAGCCCGGGGCGCGCGTGCGCATCGAGCATTGGGGTGGGGAGCATCCGCTCGCGGGGCGGGTGCGCCGGGTGGAGCCCGCGGCCTTCACGCGGGTGTCCGCCCTGGGGGTGGAGGAGCAGCGCGTCAACGTGGTCATCACCCTGGAGGAGCCGGTGGAGCGGCGCAAGGCGCTGGGGGACGGGTACCGGGTGGAGGCGCGCATCACGCTGTGGGAAGGGGCGGAGGTGGTCCAGGTGCCCGAGAGCGCGCTGTTCCGCCAGGGGGAGGGGTGGGCGGTGTTCCTCGCGCGGGAGGGGCGCGTGCGCTTGCACGCGGTGAAGCTGGGGCAGCGCAACGGCCTCCGGGCGCAGGTGCTGGAGGGGCTGGCGCCAGGGGATCAGGTGATCGTCCACCCCGGTGATAGCGTGAAGGATGGGGTAGCGTACACAGAGCGGCCCAAGGCTTGAGGACGCGGTGCCGGGTTTGCACCGGACAAGGAAACCCCACGGAGGCAGCCCCTGGACCCACACTCGCAGCAACGTGATCTCGCCATCTGGGGCTATGCCTTCGGCTACTTCGCCTGCTACGCGCCGTACAGCGCGCTGACGAAGGCCCTCTCGAGCGGCTCGCTGGAGGGGATGACGCGCGGCATCTCGGGCTTCGAGCTGCTGCCCGCCAGCACGATGGCCTCCCTGGTGGGCATGTTCCTCTTCCTCACCATGAAGGGCTGGTGGCGGTATGCGAGCCACCGCACGGTGCTGGGGGTGAGCCTCCCGTGCCCGGGGCGGTGGACGTTCATGTCCGGGCTGTGCTCGGCGGCCATCATCGGGACGACGACCCTGGCGTACACCTTCGATGGCACCTCCATCGTCTTCATGATGTTGCTGATGCGGGGAGGCGTGCTGATGATCGCCCCCATCGTGGACGCGGTGAGCCATCGCCGGGTGCAGTGGCCGTCGTGGGTGGCGCTTGGGCTGAGCCTCGGCGCGGTGGGCGTGGCCACGGGGCCTGGGGCGGACCTGCGGCTCTCGCTCGCGGCGCTGCTCGATCTGGGGGTGTACCTGCTGGCCTACTTCTTCCGGCTGCGGGCCATGAGCCACCTGGCGAAGTCGGAGGATCCGGAGGTGAGCATCCGCTACTTCGTGGAGGAGCAGATGGTGGCCACGCCCGCCATCGTCCTCTCGCTGGCGGCGCTGGCGCTGGTGGGGGAGGGCGGCGTGCTGCTGGCCATCCGTGAGGGCTTCACCCACTTCCTCGCGCGGGGGCGGATGCTCGAGGAGGTGGGCATTGGCCTGCTGTCCCAGGGGACGGGCGTCTTCGGCGGCCTCATCCTGCTGGATCACCGGGAGAACGCGTTCACCGTGCCGGTGAACCGGGCGTCGAGCATCCTCGCCGGCGTGCTGGCCACCGCGGGGCTGTCGTTCTGGCTGGGCCAGCGGGGCGTGGGCGCGCGAGAGCTGCTGGGGGCCGCGCTGGTGATGGCCGCGATGGGGGTGCTCAGCGCGCGCACGGTGCTCAAGGCGCTGCGGGGCCGATCCGCAGCGGGAGCGTCCGCTCCCCTCGGCTAATCGTGGACCAGCCACGAGACGATGGCGAAGTAGATGAGCAGGCTCAGCACGTCCTGGATGATCGTCGCCAGCGGCCCCGAGCCGAACGCTGGATCCTTCCCGGCCCGGAAGAGCAGCCAGGGGAAGAACAGGCCGATGGCCGTCGCCATGCACCCGGCGGCCACGACGGCGAGCGCTACGGACAAGGCCAGCCGCGGTTCCCCCACGGCCAGCGCCACCACGGGGAAGACGATCACTCCCATCGTCAGCCCGATGAGCACTCCCGTGCGCAGCTCTCCCGCGAGCATCCGTGGGAAGGACCCCTGGCTCAGCGAGAGGAAGCGCACCACGACCGCCTCCGTCTGCGTGCCGATGGCGTCCGCCAGGTAGACGATGCCCGGCACGAAGAAGGCGATGAGGAGGTTGGTCCGGAGCTCCTCCTCGTAGCGCGCCATCACCATGGCTGACAGCACGCTGCCCAGCACCCCCACCAGCAGCCAGGGCAGGCGGTGGCGGGCACGCCGGGCAGGGGGCTCCTCCATCGCGTCTCGCGCCAGCGCGGACTCGCGGCGGATGCCCGCAAGGCGGTGCAGATCCTCGATGTGTTCGCGACGCAGGATGCCCAGCAGCGCCTCCGCGGGCACCGCGCCCAGCAGGCGCCCGTCAGCATCGATGACCGGCACCGCGGGCAGCTCGTACTGGAGCGCCAGCGCTGCTGCCCGCTCCTGATCATCCCCTGGATGCACGGAAGGGAAGCGCCGCAGCATCACGCCCCGCAGCGTGTCCGTGGGCGCCAGGCCCAGCAGGTCCCTCGAGCGCGCCACCCCCAGCAGCCGCCCCTCGAGGTCGACCACGTAGACGACATCCACCGAGTCATAGGGCCGCGCCAGCAGCCGCTTCAGCACCTCTCCCGCGGCCTCCTCTTCGCGAGCGACGGGCACGTGCGTGGCGAGGTATCGTCCAGCGGTCTCGGGTGCGTAGTGGTTCACGATGGCCTACCGTTGAGCCGCCAAGGCTTTCCAAGAGCCGCCCGGCGGGTGCGCGACTTCACGGGGGAGTGAGGCCTCCCCCGGGCTCCGGAGCGGCCGCCCGCGAGCGCTCCCACCACCCGAGGAGCCACATGCCGCCGAACATGGAGGAGACGAAGAGCACCACCAGGCCGCTCTCCGAGGCGAGCGAAGTCAGCGCGGGGCCCGGGCAGTAGCCCGCGAGCCCCCAGCCCGCGCCGAACAGGGCGGCCCCGGAGAGCAGGCGCTTGTCCACCCGCGTCTGGGAGATCACAGGGAAGGCTGGGGCCAGCACGGGGGCCCGACGGCGGCGGATGAGCCAGGAGAGGGGCGCGTGCACAGCGAGCGCTCCCCCCATCACGAAGGCGAGGGTGGGATCCCAGGCGCCCGCGACGTCCAGGAAGGCCTGCACGCGGGCCGGCTCCGTCATCCCTCCCAGGCCCAGTCCCAGCGCGAAGAGGAGCCCGGCCACTCCGGCGGTCAGCAGCGAGCTCATGGCGCACCTCCGAGGACGTGACGGACGAGGAAGACAGTGACGGCGCCCGTCGCCATGAAGGTCAGGGTCGCCACGATCGAGCGGGTGGCGCCGCGGGAGATGCCGCACACGCCGTGTCCGCTGGTGCAGCCGTTGCCCAGCTTCGTGCCGATCCCCACCAGGAGCCCGGCGGCCACCACCCACGCCGCCCCGGGGACGGTGGGGGCTCCCAGCGCCTGGGGCCAGAGGGCCCGGACCAGGAAGCCACCACCCACCAGGCCGAGCAGGAAGGTGATGCGCCAGGACAGCTCGGCGCGGGTGCGGTGGGCAAGGAGGCCACCCGCGATCCCGCTGATGCCGGCGATCCGGCCATTGAAGAGGAGGAGGAGGGAAGCGCTCAGGCCAATGAGCGCGCCCCCCATGAGCGCGGTGAGGAAGGGGTGCATGGTGAGAACTTCAAGGAGCAGGGGTGGAGCCGTCAATCACGGATTTGGGTGTGACGGCGGGCTCGCCAGGGCGGGAGCCTGCCCAGCGCGCCCCCACGAGCGACAGGCTCGCCAGGACGAGCACCAGCACGGCGAGGCCAGCGCCCAGGGCCGTCGCCCACCCGGAAGACAGGTGGAGGAGCAGCGTGGACAGCTCGCGCGAGAGGATGAAGACGCCGAGCGCCAGGGAGAAGATCGCGAAGCCCCTGCGCAGCCGATCAGGGGAGAGGCCTTTGCCCAGCCGGGCCCCGAGGAGCGTGCCGATGATGGAGGCCGCCGACATCCCCCCGGCGAGCGCCCAGTCCACGCTCGCGCCGGCCTGGGTGGCGCTGACGAGCCCCGAGCCGGAGTTGAGCGTGATGACGAGCAGCGAGGTGGCCACGGCGCGAGGCATGGACAGCCCGCCGAAGAGGGCCAGCGCGGGCACCACCATGAAGCCGCCCCCCGCGCCCACCAGGCCCGTCAACAGGCCCACGCCGAAGCCGTTGCGCAGCACGACGGACAGGCGCCGCTCCGCAGGAGGCTCCTCGGAGCGGGGATCCTGGGCGGGGCGCTTGCGCAGCAGGGCCCGGGCGGTGGTGAGGACCATCACCGCGAAGGCGGCGAGCAGCAGCGCCGGGGGGACGAACCTCCCCAGGTGGCCCCCCACCGCCGCGCCCACCATGCCCGCGGCGCCGAAGAGCAGCCCCACCCGCCACTCCACCCGTCCGGCCCGCGCGTGCGAGAGCGCACCGATCGCGCTCGTCACTCCCACCACCACCAGGGAGGTGGCGATGGAGTCGCGTGGATTCACGCCGAGCACGTACACGAGGATCGGCACCGTCAGCAGCGAGCCCCCGCCGCCGAGCAGCCCGAGGGAGAGGCCCGCCACCAGCGAGAGGGCCGCGCCGAGCACGAGCATCATCATGACCGGGGCTCCTCCGGCTCCGGGACGAGCGCCACCCGATCCCTCATCCGCCGCAGCAGGTGCTCGATGGCGTCCGCGGCCATGCCATCCGCGCGGGCCCGCGCCCCCACCCGCTCGAGCGCCTGGAGGAGCTCCCTCCGGGTCGGGCTGGGGAAGGCAGAGGGGCCCTCGAAGAAGCTCTCGCAGGGAGGCGGGGTGAGGGGGCCATAGAGCTCGCGCACCGCGGCGCACAGGGCGTCGCGCACCTGGCCGGCGCTCACGCGCGTGCCTGGGGACTGGCCTTCGATCTCGAAGCCCGCCTCGTTCACCGCGAGCATTCCGCCCTCGAGGTTGTAGAGCGCTTGGAAGCCCATCGCCTCCAGCAGCCGCGCCGCCTTCATGGAGCGCGCGCCCGAGCGGCAGATCAGCAGCAGCGGCTCGGTTCGCAACCAGGGCTGCGCGACGATGGTGAGGGTGGAGAGCGGGACCAGCTCGGAGCGAGGCAGGTGCCCGAGGATTCCCTCGAACTCGTCCGGCTCGCGGACGTCGATGCGGCGGATCGAGGGGGGCAGGGTGTGCAGCTCACGGGGAACGATGGAGTGGATCGGCGCAGAGGACATGAGGTTCTCAGGTGGGCGTGCGAGCGTGGCGCTCAGGCCTGGGGCGTCGTGGAGCTGAGGCCGCAGGCGCGGTTGGCGGGCACCGCGAGATCGAGCTTCTTCGGAGGTGGCAGGTGGAGCTCGGCCATGATCTGGATGAAGTCGTCGCGAGTCTTGCCGGCCAGGCGAGGGTTGAAGCGCCTCTCCTCTCCGATGCTCGTCACCGTGCGGCCCTTGTAGTCATGGCCGGGGTACACCAGCGTCTCGTCCGACAGCTGGAAGAGCACCTGGGTGATGGCGTCGTAGAGCTGCCCGGCGTTGCCGTTCTGGAAGTCCGTGCGCCCGTTGCCGCGCACCAGGAGCGCGTCTCCGGTGAAGACGCGGTCCTCCAGCAGGTAGCTCACGCTGTCATCCGTGTGGCCCGGCGTCGCGAGCACCTGGAACGTGAGCCCGCCCACGTGGAGGCGCTCGCCGTGCCGGGCATGGACGTTCGCGCAGGAGGCCCCCCCCGCGCCCGCCACCACCGTGCACCCGGTGCGCTCACGCAGCTGGCCCGAGGCCGTCACGTGGTCCGCGTGCACGTGCGTCTCCAGCACGTGCGTCAGCGTCAGCCCCAGCTCCTTCACCAGGGTGAGGTCCCGCTCGAGCTGCTCGAGGACGGGATCGATCAGGGCCGCCTGTCGGGAGACGGGATCGGCAACCAGGTAGGTGTACGTCGAGGACTCAGGGTCGAAGAGCTGTCGGAAGATCATGGATCATCCCTCCTGGCCCGTGCTCACTGCGAGCCGCGTGCCAGCGGATGAAAGCCCAGGATACCCACGAGAGTTCAATGGGTTGCGGGGCGCGTGTCCGTTACTGAAACGTTCCACGAAACGTTTCAGCGGGGCTTGCTCTCCTCCGCCTCCCGGAGCCGTCGCCAGAGCGTCACCCGGCTGATGCCCAGCAGGGAGGCGGCGCGCGCCCGGTTGCCCCCGGTCTGCGCGAGTGCCCGGCGGATGTCCTCGAGGTGGAGCTCGTGGGCCGCCGCGGGCGCCGGGCTGGCGCTCTCGGGAGAGAGGGGGAGGCTCACCGGGCGGAGCTGCTCGTTGAACTCGGGGGGCAGCTCGGCCTCGGTGAGCGTGGGGCCCTCGCCCATGACGTGGGCATATTCCATGACGTTGCGCAGCTCACGCACGTTGCCGGGCCAGGGGTACTCCTCGAGCTGGCGGCGGGCCCGGGAGGAGATGCGCAGCACCCGCCGGCCTCCCCGTGCATTGAGCTCGGCCAGGAGGCGCTCGGCCAGCGGGAGGATGTCCCCGGGGCGCTCCCGGAGCGCGGGCAGGAAGATGGGGATCACTCGCAGCCGGTACATGAGATCGGCGCGGAAGCGGCCCTGCTCCACCTCGCGGCGCAGGGCGCGGTGGGTGGCCGCCACGATGCGCACGTCCACCGAGATGGACTCGCGTCCTCCCACGGGGATGACGGTGCGTGTCTCCAGCACGCGCAGCAGCTTGGCCTGGAGCTCCAGGGGCAGCTCCGCCACCTCGTCCAGGAGGAGCGTCCCCCCCTGCGCCAGCCGGAAGTGGCCGGGGCTGTCGCGGACGGCGCCGGTGAAGGCGCCGCGCACGTGGCCGAAGAGCTCGCTCTCCAGGAGGCTGGGCGAGAGCGCCGCGCAGTTGATGGCCCGGAAGGGGCCTCGCGCCCGGGGCGAGAGGGTGTGCAGGGCGTTGGCGACCAGCTCCTTGCCCGTGCCGCTCTCCCCACGGACCAGGACGTTGGCCTCCGTGCGCGCGGCCTTCTCGATGATGCGGAAGATCCGCCGCACGCGCAGATCCTGCGTCCACAGGCCGTGGAAGAGCTCCTCCCGGCTATTCGGATCCACCTGGCAGGGCGCCAGCTGGACGGCCCAGCCCGTGCTCCGGGTGCCCTCCGTCAGCGCCATGGAGCGCACGCGCAGCGACCGAGACTTCCCTCGCTCCTCGCGCCCACCGAGCGGGAAGACGGCCTCGCGCTGGGCGCGCAGCGCCGCCCGGAGCTCTTCCTCCGTCCCGGAGAAGCCCTCGTGGAACCGCTGCCCGGGGGACAAGCGCCCCCCCAGCAAGGCCCGCGCCTCCGCTCCCAGGGCGAGCACCCGAGCCTGCGGATCGATCAGCACCGTGGGGCCCGCGAATGCCTCGAGCGCCCGCAAGGATTGTTTCAGTGCCCCTTCCGGCGGGGATTCGGGTCTCGTCTCCTTCATGAAGGATTCATAGCCCGGACGTCGTGTGCGCGTGTTGCGGATCGTTTCACGAGGGTTTCATGAAGCGTTTCAGCCGAACCCCGAGGGCCCGCGCCCAGGATGCGCCCAGGGGGCGGCGGGGCGAGGCAGTTGGCACGCTCCATGCTTCAGGGAGGGGTAAAGGTTAACCCTCGAGTAATCAGGTGAAGGAGACCCCATGAATACCGAACCGACCCCTCAGGCCCCCGCCTCGCCGCTGGCTCCTGCGCCCACGCGCGAGCGCTTTCGCGTGCTCCTCATTGGAGGCGGCACGGCCGGCATCACCGTGGCGGCCCAGCTCCGGCGCCGCGGGGTGAAGGACGTGGCCATCATCGAGCCCTCTGGCAAGCACTACTACCAGCCGCTGTGGACGCTGGTGGGGGCGGGGGTGGCGCGCGCGGAGGACAGCGTGCGGGAGGAGGCCGACT
>JAFGNZ010000188.1 GCA_016926755.1 Myxococcaceae bacterium
CCTCCAGCCGCTTGTTCGTCGCCGCCACCACGCGCGCGTGGAAGGGCACCTCCGTGGAGCTGCCCACCGGCTTCACCCGCCGCTCCTGGAGCACGCGCAGCAGCTTCACCTGCGTGGACATCGGCACCTCGCCGATCTCGTCCAGGAACACCGTCCCCTCCCCCGCGGAGACGAGGATGCCGGCCCGGTCCGCCTGGGCCCCCGTGAAGGCGCCCTTCACGTGGCCGAACAGCTCGCTCTCCAGGACGCCCTCGTTGAGCGCCGCGCAGTTGACGGGCATGAAGGGCGCGCCCGCGCGACTGCTCCGCAGGTGGAGCGCGCGCGCCACCAGCTCCTTGCCCGTGCCGCTCTCTCCCGTGATGAGGACCGTGGTGCGGCTGGGGGCCACCTTCTCCACCAGCGCCCAGACCTCCTGCATGGCCGGGCTCTCGCCCACCCACAGCCCGCGCATGCCGCTCAGCGAGCGGCGCAGCTGCCGGTTCTCCTCGCGCAGCCCGCGCTTCTCCATCGCCTTCTGCACGAGCAGCATCAGCTCTTCGTTGTCGAAGGGCTTGCAGATGTAGTCGTAGGCGCCCGCCCGCATCGCCTCCACGGCCGCCGCGGGGGTGCCAAAGGCGGTGATGAGGATCACCTCGGGCGGCGCCGACAGCCCTCGCGCGGCCTTCAGCACGTTCAGCCCGCTGCCCATGCCCAGCTTCATGTCGGAGATGACGACGTCCACGCCGCCCGCCGACACCATCTCGACCGCCGCCTTCTCGGCCCCCGCGAGGCTGACCCGGTAGCCCACCCGCGTCAGCAGCATCTCGAGGTACTCCCGCATCGACAGCTCGTCATCCACTACCAACACGTGCACCCTGCACCTCCTCAGCGGCCAGCGGCAGCTCCACCGTGAACTCCGTCCCCGCGTCGGGGGAGGAGGTGACCTGGAGCCTGCCCTCGTGCATCCGCACGATGGAGTATGCCGTAGCCAGCCCCAGGCCCGTCCCACCACTTCGCGTGGTGAAGAAGGGCTCGAAGATACGCCCCAGGTGTGACTCGGGGATGGCGCCCGCCGAGTCCCACACGCACAGCCGGGCCACCCCGACATCCCCCGTGAGGGACACGCGCACCCGGCCCCCTCCCCCCGCCGCCTCGAAGGCGTTGCGCACCAGGTTGAGGAGCACCTGACGGAGCTGATCCGGATCCACGGCCGCCGCCACGGGCCTCAGCTCCAACGCCAGCTCCACCCCGCGGCTGAGCGGATCCGTCTGGAGCATCTCCATGGTCTCCTGGACGAGCGCCTCCAGTTCCACCGTCCTGCGCTGCGGCTTGGGCGGCCGGGCGAAGCGCAGGAACTCCTCCACCAGCCGAGAAAGCCGGTCGGACTCGCGCAGGAGGATGGCGGTGAGCCGCGAGACGCCTGGATCCCCCGCCCCGTCCTGGGCGAGCATCTGCGCCGAGCCCCGCATGGCCGCCAGCGGGTTGCGGATCTCGTGCGCCAGCTGGGCCGCGAGCGTCCCCAGCGCCGCGAGCCGGTCCGCCTGCCGCAGCTCGTCCTCGGCGCGCCGGAGCGCCGTCAGGTCCTGGAAGACGATGAGGCGCGTGGCGCGGCCCGGGCCCTCCAGCGGCGCGAGCGTGAGGCCGAGGATGCGCGGCCCGCGGCGGGTGTCCACCTTCAGCTCGTAGCGCGGCACCCGCTCCAGCCCCGGCAGCCCCGGCAGCAGCTCCTGCACCTTCATCGTCCGGACGGCGGAGTCCTCCAGGTTGAGGATGCTCAAGGCCGCGCGGTTGATGAAGGTGATGCGCCCATCCTCCTCGCAGGTGAGGAGCCCGGAGGGGGTGCTGTCGAGGATCTGCTCGTGGAGCGTGGCCAGGCGCCGCAGATCCGCCTGGCTGGCGGACAGCCGCCCGCCGGCCGCCAGGAGCTGCCGGCTGAGGAAGCCCGCCAGCGCCGCGATCAGGAAGTGCGCCAGGACGTTGCTGGCGAAGTGGAAGCTGGCGCGCACCACCATCGCCGTGGTGGGGTGGGCGCCGAGCCCCAGCAGGTGCGTCGCCACGATGGCGCCGTACGCTCCCGAGCAGGCCGCCGCCGTCACGAAGGCGCCCCGCTGGGACAGGATGATGGAGGAGGAGATGACCGCCAGCGAGTACGTGAAGGAGAACGGCGAGTCCGCCCCGCCCGTCACCAGCACCAGGCCGGAGGCGATGAGGATGTCCCCCGCCACCTGCACCACCGCGGCGGACCGGCCCACCCGGCCCTTCCTCAGCCACAGCCCGTAGATGAGCGTGAGGACGTAGACGAGCCCGATGCCGACGAAGGCCAGGATGTCCTGGCGTGACAGCTCGCGTGGCGAGGAGGCCAGCAGCCGCAGCGCGAAGACGGCCAGCAGCAGGCTGATGGCGATGGTCCGGAAGACGGAGAGCCACGTCAACCGGACTCGCAGCTCGGGCTCCCCCGGCAGAGGGACGAGCGCCGCGGCCCTACTTGATGGCACCGGCGATGGAGAAGATGGGCAGGTACATGGCGATGAGGAAGCCACCGACGACGCCGCCCAGGAACACCATGAGCAGCGGCTCGATCATCGCCGTGAGGCCCGCGACGGCCGCGTCCACCTCGTCATCATAGAAGTCGGCGATCTTGTTGAGCATCGCGTCCATGGCGCCCGTGGCCTCGCCCACGCCGATCATCTGCACCACCATGGACGGGAACACGTTGGTCTCCAGCAGCGGACCGGCGATGTTCTTACCCTCGGCGATCTTGCCGCGCACGTAGTAGATGGCCTCCTCCACGGTGCGGTTGCCGGCCGTCTTCGCCGTCACGTCCAGCGCGTCCAGGATGGGCACGCCCGAGGAGATCATCGTGCCGAGCGTGCGGGTGAAGCGCGCCACCGCCACCTTCTTGATGACGGGCCCGAACATGGGCATCTTCAGGAACATCTTGTCCATCATCTTCCGGCCCTTCGGGTTCCGGTAGGTGAAGGTGACGGCGAAGGCGATGAGGGCGATGCCACCGACCAGGTGCAGGATGTACTTCTGCAGCCACTCGGACATGTCCACCACGAACTGGGTGGGCGCCGGCAGCGCCGAGCCGAAGTCCGCGAACATCTTCGCGAACACCGGCGTCACCTTCAGCATCAGCAGCGCCGTCACGCCGACGGCCACGAGGATGACGATGGTCGGATACGTCATCGCGCTCTTGACCTTGCGCTTGAGCTTCTCCGCCTTCTCGCGGTAGGCGGCCAGACGGTTGAGGATGGTGTCGAGGATACCGCCCACCTCGCCCGCGGCGCACAGCTGGACGAAGAGCTCGTCGAAGACCTTGGGGTGGTCCTTGAGCGCGTCCGCGAAGGTGGAGCCTTGCTCGACCTTGCCCTTGATGGCGAAGACGACCTTCTTGAAGGCCGGGTTGTCCATCTGGCTGCCCAGGATGTCCAGGCACTGCACCAGCGGGAGGCCCGCGTCGATCATCGTGGCGAACTGACGGGTGAAGACGAGGATGTCCTTGCCCGTGACCGCCGAGCCGAGATTGAGGTTGATCTCGTACGGCTTCTTCTTGACCTTGACGGGGTTGAGCCCCAGGGACTTGAGGCGCGCGTTGACGGCATCGGCGTCCCCGGCCTCCATCTCCCCTTTCTTGGTCTCCCCGCTCTTGGTCTTGGCCTCCCAGAGCCACTGGGTGGTCTTCTTGGCCTGTGCGGTCTTCTGCATCGCTGGTGCTGCCATGAGTCTGAACCTCCGCGGGGTACAGCCACTCTACCGCGTGTCTTGGATTCCCAATAACTAACGGCCAGGGGCCCCGCCGCCCGGTCGCTGGGGCACGCCCGGGGCGCTGCCGGACAGGATGTTGCGCAGCTCCTCTGGATCGCCGGAGCGGCCGAAGGCCTCCTCCTGGCTGATCAGCCGCCGAGCCAGGAGCGCCGCCAGGGCCTGGTTGAAGGTCTGCATGCCGTACTTCGCCTGGCCCACCTGCATGGAAGAGTAGACCTGGTGGACCTTGTCCTCACGGATCAGGTTGCGGATTGCGGGCGTGGGGATCATGACCTCCAGCGCCAGCACGCGGCCGGGGCCGCCCGCCTTGGCGACGAGCGACTGGCTCATCACGCCTTCGAGCACGAAGGACAGCTGGGCGCGCACCTGCGGCTGCTGGTACGGCGGGAACACGTCCAGCACGCGGTTGATCGTCTGCACCGCGCTGTTGGTGTGCAGCGTGGCGTAGCAGGTGTGGCCCGTCTCGGCGATGGTGAGCGCCGCCTCGATCGTCTCCAGATCTCGCAGCTCGCCCACCAGCACCACGTCCGGATCCTGGCGGAGGATGTACTTGAGGGCCGTCTTGAAGTTGCGCGTGTCGGCGCCCACCTCGCGCTGGTTGACGAGGCAGTTCTTGTGTGGGTGCAGGTACTCGATCGGATCCTCGATCGTCATGATGTGCTCATGGCGATCGGTGTTGATCTTGTCGATCATCGAGGCCAGCGTGGTGGACTTGCCCGAGCCGGTGGGGCCGGTGACGAGGATGAGCCCACGGGGCCGCTTGACCAGCTCCGCCACCACCGGCGGCAGGCCCAGCTCCGCGAAGGTGAGGATCTTGAACGGAATGGTCCGGAAGGCGCCGGCCACCGCGCCGCGCTGCATGTAGATGTTGGCGCGGAAGCGCGACAGGCCCTTCACGCCGAAGGACAGGTCCAGCTCGTTGTCCTCCTCGAACTTGTGCTTCTGGGCGTCCGTGAGGATCGAGTAGCAGAGCTGCTTGGTCTCCACCGGCGTGAGGGGCGCCGTCTTCAGCGGCACCAGCTCGCCGTCCACCCGGAGCTGGGGCGGAGAGCCGGTGGTGATGTGGAGGTCGGAAGCGCCCTTCTCGACCATCGCCTTGAGAAGCTGGTGCAGGTTTGCCACGGGGAGAGTCCCTCGAGCTGCGGTGGGGTGTGAGGTGGAGACAGAAGTCTAGAAGCGGTCCGGAGCGGTGTTGGCGACCACCTCTTCGAGCGTGGTGACGCCGTCCATCATCTTCGCCAGGGCGGACATGCGCAGCGAGCTCATGCCCAGGCGGATGGCCTCCTGCTTGAGCTCGTTGGCGGAGGCGCCGTTGATGACCAGCTCCTTGAGGCCGTCCCAGAAGGGCATGACCTCGTAGACGGCCACGCGGCCGCGGTAGCCACGATCGTTGCACTCACGGCAGCCGACCTTCTCGTACATGGTGAAGGAGCCGATCTTCTCCGGCGGCACGCCCGCGTCGATGAGGGCCGTCTCGTCCACCTCGGTCGCCGGCCGCTTGCAGTCCTTGCACAGGCGGCGGCACAGACGCTGGGCGAGGATGAGGTTGAGCGAGGCCGTCACGAGGAAGGGCTCGATGCCCATGTTGAGCAGACGGCTGACGGTGCCCGGCGCGTCGTTGGTGTGCAGCGTGGAGAGCACCAGGTGGCCGGTGAGCGCGGCCTTGACGGCGATCTCGCCCGTCTCGAAGTCTCGGATCTCACCGATCATGATGATGTCCGGGTCCTGCCGGAGGAACGAGCGCAGCGCCGCGGCGAAGTTCAGGCCGATGTCTTCATGCATCTGCACCTGGTTGATGCCGGCGAAGTTGAACTCCACCGGGTCCTCCGCGGTGGAGATGTTGGTGTCGATCTGGTTCAGGGAGGAGAGCGCCGAGTAGAGCGTCGTCGTCTTGCCGGAGCCCGTGGGGCCCGTCACCAGCACCATGCCGTAGGGGCGCTCGATGGCCTCCTTGAACCAGGCCAGCGGCTGCGGATCGAAGCCCAGCTTCGTCATGTCCAGCTGGAGGTTGGACTTGTCCAGCAGACGCATGACGACCTTCTCGCCGAACAGCGTGGGGCACACGCTGACGCGGAAGTCCATCTCCTTGCCGCCACCCATCTTGATCTTGATGCGGCCGTCCTGCGGCAGGCGGCGCTCGGAGATGTCCAGCTCCGCCATGATCTTCAGGCGGCTGGTGATGGCGTTGCGCAGCTTCATCGGCGGGCGCATCACCTCGTAGAGCGAGCCGTCGATGCGGAAGCGGACGCGGAAGTCCTTCTCGTAGGGCTCCACGTGGATGTCGGAGGCGCCCTTCTTGATGGCGTCCATCAGGATGAGGTTCACCAGCTTGACGACGGGCGCGTCATCCGCGGCCTTCGCCATCTCCTCGATGTTCTCGTCCTCTTCCTTGGAGACCTCGATGTCGTCGTCCACCTGCCCGACGATGTCATCCAGCGAGGGCCCCTTCTCCGCGTAATAGCGCTCGATGGCCTCGCGGATGGAGATCTCCGAGGCCACCACCGACTCGATGTTGTAGCCGGTGAGGAACTTCAGGTCGTCCACCGCGTAGATGTTGGACGGATCACACATCGCCACGATGAGCGAGGGGCCGGCGCGGTTGACGGGGATGACCAGGTGCTTCTCGGCGACCTCCTTGGGGACCAGCTTGATGATCTCCGGGTCGATGTCGAAGTCCTTCAGGTTGATGGCCGGCACGCCATACTGCTTGGAGAGGAAGTCCGTGAGCTTGGACTCCTCGATGGCGCCTGTCTTGATGAGCGCGGTGCCAATGCGCGTGCCGTTCTTCTGCTGCTCCTCCTGTGCTTTGCGAAGAGCCTGGACGGTGATGAGGTTCTCGCGGACCAGCAGTTCACCAAGTCGACCGGACATTCAGGTGCCTCGAGCGGAAGGATAACGAGCAGGGCCCCCGGAGGCGCCAGACGCCGGCTGGGGGCACGTTGAAGATTTGGATCCGTGGGTAGGACTCCGGCCCGGATTAGAGAGAACGGACGCACACCCTGTCAAGGTAAGTGCCCAAAGCTTCCAAAAGCGGCAAACCATTGAACCGACACAGGAAAACCTTCAAACGTCTGCTCGCGCAATGACCGTCCGAGCGGCCTCCACATCGCGCTTGATCTGCCCCACCAGCTCCGCCACGGAGCCGAAGCGCTGCTCTGCGCGCAGCCGCTCCAGGAACTGCACCCGCAGCTCCTTGCCGTAGAGGTCCCCCTCGAAGTCCAGCAGGTGGGCCTCGATGGTGACGACAGAGCCGCCGAAGGTGGGTTTGACGCCGATGTTGGCCGCGCCGGGGCGCCAGGGGCCGTCTGGCTCGTCCTTGAGCCGCAGCCGGATGGCGTAGACGCCCGGGGCGGGCCGCAGCTCGTTCTGCGTGTCCACGTTGGCGGTGGGGAAGCCGATGCCCCGCCCGCGGCCCGCGCCCGGCACCACCGTGCCATCCAGATCGAAGGGGCGCCCCAGCAGCCGCTGCGCGGCGGAGACGCGGCCCTCGAGGATGTACTCGCGCACCTTGCTGGAGGAGGCCACCACCCCGTCCACGGAGACGGGCTTCACCACGTGCACCTGGGCGCCCCGGCGGCCCGCGGCCTCTTGCAGCGTGGCCACCGTGCCCGCGCGCGCCGCGCCATAGGTGAAGTCGCTGCCCACCACGAGGTGCCGGGCGCCCAGCACCTCCAGCAGGGACTCCTCGAACGCGGAGGGAGGGGTGCGCGCGTACTCGCGGCTGAAGGGCTGCACCACCGTGGCGACCAGGCCGCAGGCGGCGAAGAGCTCCAGCTTGCGCGGCAGCAGCGTGATGAGCTTGGGCGCCAGGTCCGGCTGGAGCACCTTGCCCGGGTGGGGGTTGAAGGTGAGCGCGACGGCGGGGGCGTGGCGCCGCGCCTCGGCGAAGAGGGCCTGGTGGCCCAGGTGGACGCCGTCGAAGTTGCCCAGCGCGATCGCACTGCCCGCCAGCTCTCGCGCCTCCGTCACCGAGTAGAAGACCTTCATGCCCGTGGATATACCCTCAACCCCGCGCTTTTGCCTTGTTCAAGGCCCGCGCTGTCGTGCATAGAGCGCGGCCCACGTCATGCGTCCCCGCCTGCTGCCCGACCCGGTCGGCCTGAAGTTCGTCAAGCTCGAAGCTCCTCCGGACTGGGACGCGGAGTTCGGCTTCTCCGGCCCGCTGGAGCTGGAGATCGGCTCCGGGGCGGGCGGCCATGCCCTCGAGTACTGCCGGCGCAACCCCCACGTGGGCTACGTGGGCTTCGAGTGGCGCAAGAAGTACGCCCGCGACACCCAGTCCCGCGGGGAGAAGATGGGGCTGAGCAACCTGCGCGTCATCGAGGCCGACGCCCGCGCGGTGGTGCCCCGCATCTTCGCCCCGGGCTCGCTCTGCGCCATCCACCTCCAGTTCCCGGATCCCTGGTGGAAGCGCGCCCACTTCAAGCGCGCCATCATCCAGCCGGAGTTCGCCCGTCTGCTTCTGGACAGATTGGTGCCCGGCGGCCGGTTCGACCTGCGCACGGACGTGGAGGATCGCGCCCGCGGCATGCTGGCCGTCCTGGAGGAGGTGGGCTTCCTCAACCCGCTGGGGCCTGGCGCCTTCCACCCGTATGAGCCCGAGGAGGTCCCCTCTACCCGGGAACGCCGGTATCTCCAGAGCGGGGAGCCCGTCTACCGGGCACGGCTCGTCAAGCCTGGCTGAAAAATCACCAGGGGAGTGTTGGCATCGCCTGGCCGGCTGGAGAGAATCCGGAAACACCTGCGCGGCAGGAAGGTTCTTCGGGGGTGGGGACATGATGCCGGAGAGCAGTTCCAGCAAGAAGACTCCTGAGGGCGGTCGCCGCGCGGTGAGCGGTAGCGAGTTCGCCGGCCGCACCGTCCTGCTGGTGGATGATGATCCGGCGCAGGTGCAGCACGTGCGCGAGGGGCTGGGGACGCAGGGCTACCGCTTCCGCGAGGCGCATGACGGGGCGCAGGCGCTCTCCGCCATCCGCGAGCACCGGCCGGACCTCATCCTCATGGACGTGGAGATGCCGGGCCTGGGCGGGGTGGAGGTGTGCCGCATCATCAAGGCCAACTCGGGCGAGGGCGGCTTCGGCTTCATCCCCGTCATCCTGATGACGGCGCGCCAGGCCGCCGGCAAGGTGGAGGGGCTGGAGCTGGGAGCGGACGACTACCTGGTCAAGCCCTTCGACATGCTGGAGCTGGGCGCGCGGGTGAAGTCCATGCTGCGGCTCAAGGCGCTGCAGGACGCGCTGGTGGAGAAGAACCGCGAGCTGGATCGGGCCAACAAGGAGCTGGCCCGCAAGCGCGAGGAGCTGCTGGCGCTCAGCCGCACGGATCCGCTCACCGGCCTGTCCAACCGCCGCTACTTCGAGGAGCGGCTGAGCGAGGAGTTCGCCCGCGCCCGGCGCTACCGCTCGCCGCTGTCGCTGGTGATGCTGGACATCGACTACTTCAAGCGCATCAACGACACCTTCGGCCACCCCTTCGGGGACGAGGTGCTGCGCGCCGTCTCCCAGGTGGCGCGGGCGCGGCTGCGCGAGGTGGATCTGCTGGCGCGCTACGGCGGAGAGGAGCTCATCGCCCTGCTGCCGGAGACGGGGCCCGCGGATGCCCTGCGTGCGTGCGAGCGGGTGCGCGAGGCCATCGAGGCCCTCCAGCTGGACTACCACGCCCTGGACGGCGGCACGCGGGCGGTGCGGTGCACGGCCTCGCTGGGGGTCGCCTCCATCCCCTCCTCCTCCCTGCAGTCCATCGAGGACTTGCTGCGCGCGGCGGACGAGTGCCTCTACTCAGCCAAGGGAGCAGGCCGTAACCGCGTTCGCCAGCATGAAGAGTGATGCCGAGGCGCTTTGCGCCGGGCGGGCTTTGGCCTAGATCGTACGCCATGCGCTCGTTCGCGATGCCGATCCTCGTGCTGGCCCTGCTCGCTCTCGGAGGCTGCGGCCGTCGCTTTGACACGCCGCAAAATGCCTACACCTCCTTCCATCAGCTGTTGCAGCGTGGAGAGTTCAAGAAAGCGTATGCCGCACTGTCCCAAACCACGCAGGAGGCGCTGGCCGCCCGGGCGCAGGCGCTGAAGGAGGCCTCGGGGGGCACCATGAAGTCCGAGCCCTACGAGCTCCTCTTCGCGAATTACACTCCCCCCGCTGATGTTACGGAAGTTACGTTGGTCCGTGAGGAGGGCGACGTGGCGACCGTGCGCGTGCTCTCCTCGGGACAGACTCGCGAGGTACGGCTGGTTCGAGAGGCCTCCGGGTGGAAGATTGATTTATCAGATTCTCTAAAGCCTTGAGTCCTTGTGCTCCCCCAAGGCATGGCTATCAGGTAGCGTGAGACCGTGAACGATCGGAAGCCACGGCGGGTAGCCCCCGCAGTCGAGGTCATCCGGCGCCCCAGCGCGCCGACGCCGGCCGGCGCATCGCCAGCGCCGTCCTCGAGTCCCACCCCGGGCCCTGCGCCCGCGCCGCGCCCCACGGCTCCCATACCGAGACCTGTCGCCAGCGCGGCCCCGCCGGTCCCTCGCCCCGCTGCGCCCACCCCTCGGCCGCCCTCCTCCGCGCCCCCCCGAGCGCCTGGCGCGGGGCCCGGCTTCTCGCCGCGTCCCATGGGGGCCAGGGGTCCGCCTCGACGCTCGGGCCCTCCCCGGCCGCCGCCCACGCCAGAGCAGGTCCAGGCGCTGGCGGTGCGCGAGCGGGTCCCCGCGCGCATCGCCAAGGGCGAGCTGGAAGGGAAGATGAAGTGCCGCATCTGGCGCAAGCTGCACGCCGAGGAGGCCAGGCGCTTCGACCAGGTGTACGAGCTGATCGGGAAGACGCCGGGGCTGTCGCTCGGGGACGCCTTCGGGGTGATCCAGAGCGGGATGACCGTCGCGGAGTTCATGGCGCGCAAGGAGCGCACCCAGCGCAAGGCCGCGATCAAGCAGGCGCGCGGCGAGGTGGACAACGTCGGGGTGGCCGAGTTCCTGGCCGGGCTCGTGGCGGCGAAGACGGAGATGGCGGTGGTGCTCGCCGAGCGGACGGTGCTGGACACGCTCCTGACCGAGGAGCCCATCGCCTTCACCTTCGAGCGGACGGGGCGGATGGAGAAGCTCCAGGTGGTGCTGCTGGCCCGCCGCGCCGACTGGGACAAGCTGCTGCCCACGTTGGAGCGCGACCCGAAGCTCACCCAGAAGCCCGCCAGCGTCGCCCGGCAGCCGGACAAGCGCCCCTACTCGGATCCGCGCCCCTTCCTGCCGCAGGTGGGCCAGCAGGTCCGCCTGGTGCTGCGCAACGGCATCACCCTGAAGATGCCGCTGCAGAAGGCGGGCCGGTTCGACCTGCTCCTGGGCGAGCCCGGCAGTGAGCTCTTCGTCCCGCTGCACGCCATCCTGCGCTTCGAGGCCGGCTCCCCAGAGCAGCCGGCCCCCGCGCCCTAGCCGAGGATCCATGCGTTTCTTCTCCAAGCTCATCAAGCCCCTGCTGGCCCTGGCGGCCGCGGGGATGGTCCTCGCACAGCAGGGTTGCTCGAAGGAGCCGGCGGCCCCGGCGCCCAAGGAGGAGCCGGCGGCCCAGGCGCGCAAGCCCGGAGAGGGCCCGCGCGTCGTCACCCTCAGCGTGACGGAGAAGGGCTATGAGCCCAGCCCCCTCACCCTCAAGAAGGATGAGCCGGTCAAGCTGGTGGTGACCCGGAAGACGGACCAGACCTGCGCCACCGAGATCATCATGAAGGACTACGGGATCAACACCCCGCTGCCGCTCGACACACCCGTGGAAATCGCGTTCACCCCGAACAAGACGGGGACGCTCACCTACGGCTGCGCGATGGGGCAGATGATCAGCGGCGTGTTCATGGTGGAGTGAGGCTCGGCCCTACGCCGGAAGGCGGGTAGGCTGGGCACCACCCATGGGCGGCGCGGCGGAGCTCTTCACGCGGCATGTCTTCCTCGACCTCGAGACGACGGGGCTCGACCCTCGTGTGGATGAGGTCATCGAGCTGGGAGCGCTCTTCTTCGAGAACGGCCAGGAGGTGCGCCGCATCGCCCGGCTGTACTCGGCCTCCCGGCCCCTGCCCATCACCATCCGCCGGCTGACGGGCATCGACGACGCGATGCTGGCGGGCCAGCCTCGGTTCGGCGCGGATCTGGCGGAGCTGCGCGAGGCGCTCACCGGCTGGACGGTGGTGGCGCACAACGCGCCCTTCGAGAAGGGCTTCCTGCCGGAGCTGCTCGGGCCCATCCGTGCTCCGGTGCTCGACTCGTGCGAGCTGCTGCACTACCTCCATCCGGAGCTGTCGAGCCACTCGCTGGAGGCGATGATGCGGTGGGCGGGGCTGAAGCCGCGCACGGCGCACCGCGTGGTGACGGACTGCCTGGCGACCCACGCGGTGCTGGTACACGCGCTGGAGGGGTACATCCGCGAGGGGCGCGCCGATGACATCGCGGAGCTGCTGGCCACGCTGGACCCACGCCCCCGCGCGGCGCTGAGGCTGGCCCAGGCGGAGGCGGGCGAGGCGGACGCGGAGGACAAGAGCGGCTCGGCCTCGGAGGAGCGCCCCCTGGTGACGCTGCTGACTCGCCTGTGGGAGGCGTGCCGCGCGACGCCGGTGCCTCTGAAGCTGGAGGCGACCGGGGGCTTCCTGGCGGGTCGGCCCGAGCGCCTGCGCGCGGGAGGGGCCAAGGCGCCGCCCGAGCCCGAGCCGGGGACCCCCGTGCAGCCGGTGCTCGCCGAGGAGGTGGCGGCGCTGCTGGGCCGCGGGGGCGCGCTGGAGCGCCTGGAGGAGGGCTTCGCGAGCCGGCCCGCGCAGCTCGAGATGTCTCAGGCGGTGGCCCGCACGCTCTCCGAGGGCGGCCAGCTCGCGGTGGAGGCGAGCACGGGCACGGGCAAGTCGCTGGCCTACCTGGCACCGGCGGCGCTGTTCGCCGCGCGCAACGGGCGGAAGGTGGCGGTGGCGCCTCACACCAAGACGCTGCAGGACCAGCTCATCGAGAAGGACCTGCCGCGGCTGCACCGCGCCACGGGTGGGGCCTTCGGGTACGCGCTGCTCAAGGGCCAGACGAACTACCTCTGCCGCCGGCGCGCGCTGGAGGTGACGCAGGTGGAGCCGGGCATGAGGCACGAGGCCCGCGCTCCCCGAGCATACCTGCGCGCCTTCCTGCGGCGCAGCTCGGACGGAGATCTGGACCGGCTGAGCCACTGGTTCCGCGAGCGCTTCCCGCTGCTCAACGTCCTGGTGCCCTCGGTGCGCTCGGAGGCGGCGACGACGCTGGGCGAGCGCTGCCCGCACTACCACCGCTGCTACTACCACTCGGCGGTGGCGCAGGCTCGAGCGGCGGACGTGCTGGTGATCAACCAGTCGCTGGCCTTCGCCTGGCCGCCGCGCTACCCGAAGCTGGATCACCTGGTGCTGGACGAGGCGCACGAGGTGGAGGACGTGGCCACCACGGCCCTCACCCTGGAGCTGTCGGACCTGGCCTTCTCCCGGCTCACCGAGCGGCTGCATGGACGGGATGGGCGGCGCGGCCTGTTCGCCGAGCTGCGCCGGGCCCTGGGCGGCAGCCGGCGGGCGGAGGGGCGCGTGGTGATGAGCGAGGTGGAGTCCGCGCTCAACGCCCTGCTCTCCGCGGCCCGGAGCCTGGGCGAGCGGGTGACGGCGCTGTGCGAGCCCGCGGCGGCTCCCAACGAGGACTCGGACGAGGCGGCCTACGCGCCGGAGCTGCGGGTGACGGAGGCGGTGCGCGCCTCGCCCACGTGGGCGCCGGTGCGCGAGGGGATCCAGGAGGTGCACGGGGCGCTGCGCGAGCTGCACAAGCTGCTGGCGGTGCGCGTGCTGGAGGTGCTGCCCGAGCTGGCGACGCGGCAACCGGCGCTGGAGCGCGAGCTGGCGGGGGCGGCGGCGGAGCTGGCGGACCTCACGCTGCTGGCGGAGGAGCTGGCGGGAGAGCCGGCTCAGGGGCGGTGCTACGCGGCCACGGCGGAGCCGAAGCGGCAGCGCTGGAGCGTGGGGGCGCAGCCGGTGGACGTCTCCGCCTTCGTGTCTCGGGACTTCGCGGCGCAGAAGCGGGCGCTGGTGCTCACCTCGGCGACGCTGAGCACGGGCCCCGAGAGCCCGTTCGTCCTCCGGCGGCTGGGGCTGCTCGGGCGGACCGAGGCCCCGGCGCCCCGGGTGATGCGGGCGCCCTCCCCCTTCCGGCTCCGTGAGCAGGCGCTGGTGGTGCTGGTGACGGACGCGCCGCGCGCCCACGAGGAGCCCTTCGTGGAGTGGGCCACGGTGCGCATCTCCGGGCTGGCGCAGACGATGGGAGGCCGGCTGCTGGGGTTGTTCGCCTCCACGCGGCGGATGGAGCGGGTGGCGCGCGAGGTGCAGGCGCGCCTGGAGCCGCTGGGCATCGAGGTGATGCGGCAGACGCGCGGGCACGGGCGCTCGCTGGTGGCGCGGCAGGAGCGGGATGCGGGGACGGTGCTGCTGGGCACGAAGAGCTTCTGGCAGGGCGTGGACATCCCCGGGCGCGGCGTGGGGTGCGTCTTCATCGACAAGCTGCCGCTCGAGCCGCCGAGCCGGCCGCTGGTGGCCGCGCGTGAGGAGGCGCTCACCCGCGGCGGCAGCGAGTACCTGGGCTTCGTCCAGTACCGGCTGCCGAGGGCGCTGCTGCTGCTGCGCCAGGGCGTGGGCCGGCTCATCCGCTCGCACGCGGATCGCGGCGTGGTGGTGATCGCCGATCCCGGCAACCCGAGCTACCGGGCGCAGCTGCTGGATGCGCTCGTGGACTACCGGGTGGAGGCCCTGCCCTGGGCCCAGGCCCGGCTGCGGCTCCACGCGGCGCTGCGCGAGATGGGCCTCACCGTCGACCCGAACCGCCCGTGAAGAGAGCGCTCTCAGTCGTCGGGCTCGTCGCCCTCCCCCTGCTCGCCCTGGCCGCGGTGTTGCTGTGGCGTGGTGAGCAGCGGCTCCAGGCGGCGGATCGGCAGGCGCGGGAGGCCCGGGAGGAGGCTCGTGGCAGCCGAGCCTGGGCACTGCGGACACAGGGGCACGCCGCCGAGCGGGAGCGTCATTGGCGCCATGCGGCGGCCTGGTATGCGGCGGCGCGAGCGGAGGAGGACTCTCCCGAGCTGCGCTGGGAGGCGGCGACCGTGGCGGGGGCCGGCTCGGTCCTCGTGCGGGAGTGGCAGGCCCACGAGCACAACGTGCTCGCCCTCACCTTCTCACCCGACGGCCGGACGCTGGCCTCGGGCTCCTACGACGCGACCGTCGGCCTGTGGGACTTCGCCACGAGCAGGCTCCGGGCCCGGCTCGAAGGACACACGGCCGAGGTGCATACCGTGGTCTTCTCCCCGGATGGCGCGCTGCTGGCCTCGAGCGGGAGGGATCGCGCGGTGCGGTTGTGGGACGTGGCGAGCGGCCAGCCCCAGGGGACGCTCCCGCATACCGCGGACTTCGTGCTGGGGCTCGCCTTCTCTCCCGACGGACGCACCCTGGCCTCGGCGAGCGATGCCGTCCGGCTGTGGGATGTGGCCTCGCGCACCGAGCGCTCACGGCTGGCCGGCTCCGCGACCTCCTCCTGGCTGAGCGCCGTCACCTTCTCTCCCGATGGGCGTCTGGTCGCCTCGGCGGGCGGAGAGAAGATCATCCACCTGTGGGACAGCAACGGTACGCCCCGCTCGCGGCTGGAGGGACATGGCGCGGACGTGCGCGTGCTGGCCTTCACCCCGGATGGCACGAGCCTGCTCTCCGGGAGCCATGATCAGACCTTCCGGCGGTGGGATGTGAGCCGAGGCGTGTTCCGAGTCCGGACCGAGACGGAGGGGATCGGGGCACTCGCGCTCTCCGCGGACGGTCGCAGGGTGGCGACGGGTGGGTGGCACGGTGCCATCCAGCTCTGGGACGCCACGACTGGCGCCCTGATCGAGCGGCTCGAAGGCCACCGTGGGTGGGTCATGGGGCTGGCATTCTCTCCGGACGGCCGGCACCTCGTCTCAGGGGACCAGACCGGGCACCTCCGCGTCTGGGAGCTGGCACCCCGTCCTCCCCTGCGGGTGCTCACCGGGCATGAGGCCTGGATCAATGCCCTCGCGTTCTCGCCGGACGGCCGCCAGCTCGCCTCCGCGGATGAATCCTCCCTCCGGATCTGGGATCCCGCGACAGGTGTCCCTCGGATGAAGCTGGCGAGCGCCGAAGCGCTACAGACCGTGGCCTTCACTCCGGACGGGGCACGGCTCGTCGCGGGCACGACCCAGGGCGCCCTCCTGTTCTGGGACATGACCACCGGCCAGGCGACGTCACGCATTGCCGCCCACTCCGGCCCGGTGCGCCTGGCGGCCTTCCTGCCCGACGGGGCCCGCCTGCTCAGCGTGGCGAGTGACGGCGCCGTGGGGCTCTGGGATTCAGCGACGGGCCATGCCGCGGGCAAGCTCGAGGGCGCGGGCATGCCACTGCGCTCCGCGGCCCTCTCGCCCGATGGGAGCACGCTGGCCCTTGGCGGTAAGAACCAGGTCCTGCTCCGGGACATGGCGGCGACACGCGCCACCGTGAGCGTCGCGGTGCCCGAGGGACTCCGCAGCCTGGCGTTCTCTCCCGATGGGAGCTTGCTGGCGACGGCCCTCCAGGATGGGCGGGTGAAGCTGTGGAACACCGCTCGGGGCGAGCACCTGCGGACGCTCGACGGGCCGGAGATCCTCCTGCTCACCGTGGCCTTCTCTGCTGACGGAGCGTGGGTCGCCGCCTCCGGACGTGACTCCCGGATCTGGGTCTGGGACGTGGCCTCGGGCGCGCGGCTGGCCCAGCTCGAGGGGCACCAGAGCCTCGTGTCCGCCATCGCCTTCTCTCCCGCGGGCTACCTGGCCTCCGCGGGCGCGGACCAGACCGTGCGCTGCCTGAGAGTCGACGCCTCGGAAGTACGCGCTCCCCCCACCGAGCACCTGGAGCGGATCCTGTCCCGCTACCGGCTTCGCCTGGAAGGCTCACGCATCACCGAGGCGCCCTAGATCTCCTGCTCGCGCTCACTCCTCAGCGCTTAGAACCAGCACCCGTAGACGTTACCGCCCGAGTTCCACTGGATCGTGTTCGACGTGTCATACGCCCAGACGCTCACGCCCGGGCCCGTGTAGGCGTGGCCGCTCCAGCCGCCCAGGAGATCCGGGCTGACGGACCGGGCCACGGTGGACGCGTCGTTGGAGATGCTGCTCCACACGCTGCTGCTGTCCGTGTCGCAGCGGCCCGCGGCCATGCAGTTGCGCACCTGGCGGCC
>JAFGNZ010000189.1 GCA_016926755.1 Myxococcaceae bacterium
GCTCCACCACCTGCTGGCGCGGCAATGGGAGCTCCTGAACCTCCAAGTCGTGCTCGGGCCTGCACCTCGGACTCCCAGCGGGCAGCGGCCGAACGCGGGCTGCCGAAACCCACCGGGCTGCCGGACAGCTTTGCGCCATGCGCCGTCGACGTGGCGCCAGGAGCTGGCCGGCCGCCCTCGCTACCTCCTCAAGAGCCGCAGCAGGACGCCAAGACACCCGCCTTGTTGGCCATGCTCCGCCCCGGATGTATGCGGCGCGGATTGCACTGCGCTCCCCCGGGTTGTCGCGGTCGCCGAGGAGCTTGAGCATCTCTTGGGGCCTTCGAGCTGATCCTCGCTCCAGGTCCCATGTGCCGCAGCAGAACGTATTGGCTCGATTTCAGGGGGCGCGATCCCGGTCAGCACCTCGTCGTAGTTGCCTCCGCACCTACGCACTTGAACTCTTTCAGAGGGCCGTGCGCATCCAGACGGCGCGCACCAGCGGGGCCTCCAGCGTCCCAAGCCGCTGCCGCCCCATCACCACCCCCACCAGCTCCACCCGCGAGCCCCTGGGGAAGTCCGTCGCCCACAGCCGATCAGGCTCCAGGTACACCAGCACGCGGGCGTCCCCCACCTGCACCAGCGCGATGTTCTGCTCCTCGCGCCGCTCCAGCACCCCGCGCAGCACCACCGCCTGGCCCACCAGCGCCTCCGGCGCCTGGAGCTTCTCCAGGTCCGCGCTGTCCGCCGTGAAGCTCAACGCCGGCTTGTAGGCCTCCATGGCCTGCTCGAACGAGCCCACCGTCGGCGCGTCCGTCGGCTCCGCCCGGCTGCCGCGCGCCTCCAACGCCGCGTCCAGCACCTTCAGCCGCTCCTCCACCGGCGCCCCTGGAATCACCTTGCAGCCCACCACCCGCTTGCGCAGCGCCTGAAGGTGCTGCACCTCCTCATCCCCCAGGGACGCCGGCTCCACCGGGCCGGCCAGCACCCGGCTGCAGCTGCGGAACGCCGCGAGCAGCTCCTGGTCCTCCTCGCTGATCGCTGCCGGCTCGCCGCTCACGAGGACGCCCGCGAAGCTCATGCCGCGCACCTCGTCCGCCGTGAGCTCCAGCTTCCCATTCGTGAGGGCCCGAGGCTCCGGAGGCGCACCCGGGCCCCCGGCGAACTCCACCGTCCCGACCGCGGGCCGGGCCCGGCACGGCTCCTCCCGCAGGCTCACCACCGCGTCCGCCTTGCGGGTCTCCGTCTCCTCGCCGGCCCGCACCGTCTGGATGATGCCCGTCACGAGCGCCGGCACGCCGAGGGACACCAGCACCACGCCCCACACCGTCGCCACCTTCCGGGTAGAGGCCCCATAGCGGCCCTCCGGATCGATGGCGTCCCGGTCCGGCTCGTTCGAGAAGAGCGGCCGGGCCAGCAGCAGGCCCGCGCCCAGCGCCGTGTTCGCCGCGCCAGCGCTGATCGCCGGGCCCGCCGAGGGCTCGTAGCGCTCCGTGATGACGTTCTCCACGAACTCCTCATGCTGCTCGGTGCGACACACCTCCGAGGTGACAAACTGGAGCGTGAGCCGCGGCCACCGCGCCTCCACGTCCGCCGCCAGCGCCCGCTCCGGGAGCACCACCTCCTGTGTGTAGGTGCGCAGCAGCGGGCCTCGCTCCACCCGGCGCTCCGACTGCATCGGCGCACACCCCGCCGACAGCACCAGCCCTCCGGCCAGCAGGCGCTTCCAGCTCATGGCTGAAGCCCTCCCAGGAAGCCGACGAGGTCCGGACAGTCCTCCACCACGTCCGCCACGTCCTCGCAAGCGGGCGCCTTGTCCGGGTCCGTGCTCTGCCGTACCAGCGGCAGCCGGCAGGACAGGACGCGCTCGCGCGAGGGCTCGGAGAAGGTGAAGTCCTCCGCGCCGCACCCGGTGCGCTCTCGCAGGGTGGGCTGACAGTCCTCGTTCCCGAGGGCCAGCCGCTCGTTCACCCCCGCACAGCTCCGGGCGAGGCACAGCCGGGTGATGACGTCCTGACAGAGCGCGGCGTCCGGGGCGGGCGGCCCGGAGCAGGCGCACATCAAGGCCAACGGTCCGAGGGCGAGGAGTCTCATGGCCCTTCCACCATAGCCATACCGGGGTTAAAGGGCGCGCATGTCCCAGACCTATCTGTCACTCACCGTGGAGTTGCCGGAGGAACAGTCGGAGGCTGCACAGGACCTGCTCCATGAAGCGGGAGCCATGGGCCTGGAGGTGCGTGACCGGGAGGCCCCGCCCATGCCGGGGGTGAGAGGCCCCAACCCGGGCGAGGCCATTCTCATCGCCTACTTCGAGGAGGCCGACACCGCCGAGGCCGCCCGCGCCCAGCTCGCCGAGAGCCTCCCGGACGCCCGCCTGCTCCTGGAGGAGAAGCCGCAGCAGGACTGGAGCAACGAGTGGAAGGCCCTCATCAAGTCCGTGCAGGTGGGCCGGCTCTGGGTGGGGCCGCCCTGGGAGGCGGACGCCGCGCCCAAGGACAAGGTGCGCCTCGTCATCGAGCCGAAGATGGCCTTCGGCACCGGGGACCACCCCACCACCTCGCTGTGCCTGGCCGCGATCGACGCGTACATGGGCTCGCACCCGGGCGCGAGCGTGCTGGACGTGGGCACCGGCACGGGCGTGCTCGCCATCGCGGCGAGGAAGCTGGGCGCCAGCCGCGTGGTGGGCACCGACAATGATCCCACCTCCGTGGAGCTGGCCCACGAGAACGCGGCGGTCAACGGTACGCCGGAGCTCGAGCTGTCCGGCAAGGAGCTGACGCAGGTAGAGGGCACCTTCGAGCTGGTGGTGGCCAACATCCTGGCCAACACGCTCATCGCCCTGGCGCCGCTGATCGCGCCCAAGGTGAAGGACCGGCTCGTGCTGGCGGGGGTGCTCGCGCCCCAGAAGGCCGAGGTGGAGGCCGCCTACCGCGCCCACGGACTCATCCCCGAGGCGGGCGCGGCGCAGGGCGAGTGGGTGCGGCTCGACTTCCACCGCTGAGCGGCTCAGCGCGGGGCGAGTGCGCGAGGTTGTCCATGGGAAAGCCGAGCCTAGCCGCTCTGCCAGCAGGCACTGCTCGTCTTCGAGTGGCGAAGGCAGCTATCGTGTTCTCAAGGACTCCTGCGAGGACCCCATGCTCAACGCCCGCATCACCGCCCTCTTCGACGACTACGCCTCCTCCCACCAGCACCCCACCAACCGCCTCACCCACAAGGTCGCCATCCCGGTGATCGTCCTGCACATCGTCGCCATGCTGGACTGGGTGCGGCTGGTCTCCCTGCCCGTCATCCCCGGCGGCGTCCTCACCCTCGGCCAGGTGGCCTGGCTCCTCGCCGCCGTCTGGTACCTGCGCGCCGACCTGAAGCTCGGGCTCATCGTCTCCGCCGCCATGGCCCTCTGCTTCCCGCTCGGCCGCATGCTCCCCGTCTGGGCGGTCATCGCCATCGCCGTGGGGGGGTGGCTCGTCCAGCTCGCCGGCCACGCCGTCTGGGAGAAGAAGTCTCCCTCCTTCTTCACCAACCTCGTCCACGCCCTGGTGGGGCCCCTGTTCTTCGTGGCCCTCATCACCGGCGACTACTCCCTCAAGCCCCAGCAGCTCGCGCCCTCCGCCTCCCGCGCGTGAGGCGCGTGGCGCAGCGCGGTTGAGTCAGCGCGGCCTCCCGCGGGGGGCCGCGCTCAGGCCACGGTGCCCGTCCGCTCCTCGGGGAACGCCGTGGAGGGCGCCACCTCGCGGGCCTTCAGCGCGTAGAGCACCACCGACTCCTGGCGCCCCTTCACGCGCTCCTCGCCCATGGGCTCCACGTGGAAGCGCTCGCCGCCGCGCTTCCAGGTGCTCTCGCTCACGAGGATGTCCACCCCCAGCGCCTTCGTCAGCCCCTCCACCCGCGAGGCCACGTTCACCGCGTCGCCGATGATGGTGTACTCGTGCTGCTGCGCGCCGCCGAGCATCCCCGCCGCCACCACCCCCGTGTGCAGCCCGATGCCGATGCGCAGCGGCGGCTCCCCGCGCTGCTCGCGCCAGGCGTTGAGCTCCACCAGCTTCGCCCGCATGTCGAGCGCGGCCCGCATGGCCTGCTCCGCGTGATCCTCGGAGTGATCCGGCACGCCCCAGCACGCCAGCATCCCGTCGCCGAGGAACTTGTTCACCATGCCCCCGCGCGCCATGACGATCTGGGTCATGTGCTCGAAGTAGTCGTCCAGCAGCTTGAGCACCGCCTGCGGCGGCAGCGTCTCGCTCAGCGAGGTGAAGTCCCGGATGTCGCTGAAGAGGATGGTCACCTCGCGCTGCACCGGCATCAGCGAGACGTCCCCCTCCTTGACGATGCGCTCCACCACCTGGCGCGGCAGGAAGCGCGAGAGGCTGTCGCGGCGCCGCAGATCCAGGAACATGCTCCCCAGCTCGATGTTCGCCCGGTACAGCAGCGCCCCCAGCACGAGGTAGCAGGCGACCACGTAGCTCACCCGCCCCGGGGAGAAGTTCCCCGTCACCCAGCTCAGCCCCAGAAACGCCGCCACGGTGAGCAGCGTGGACAGCAGCACGTGGAAGCGGCTGAAGCGCGTCACCGAGAAGGCCAGCAACACCGCCCCGGAGACGCCGAGCATCTCCACGTTGAACTGCCCGGTCTTCACCCAGCTCCGCCACGTCATCACCGTGACGAAGCTGATGTCCGCCACCGCCGTGGGGATGGGCATCCACCGGGAGCGCCCCGGGTTCGGCGTCTGGACGTGGAGGCCGATCACGGCCACCACCGAGAAGGCCATGTACAGCCGGATCGCCCAGAGCTGGATCTGGTCGCTGGGCACGTGCTCCCCGAAGAGCCGGGTGACGCCGGCCTGGGACAGCCCCATCAGCGCGAAGAGCACGAGCCGGACGATGGCCACCATGCGCTCGCCCTTGATCGCGCTCACGGCGAGCACCTGCTCCTGGTTGGCGCGCGCCAGCTCCAGCCGCGCCACCGTCGTATCCCTGCCGGGCTTCCGGCGCGTCCAGATGCGGTCGATCATGACGTCGCTCCTCGGGCCCTCAGTGGAACCGCAGCCTCCCGGCCGTGTCCGTGATGGCCACCGAGACACGGTGGATGGACTCCACCAGACCGGAGCGTGTGGACTCGATGGTGAGCAGGGCCATGGCGCCGCAGGCCTTAGCACACCCCGCCGCCCGGAGGAGATGCTGGTGGGGGCGGTGGCTTCCTGCTCAACTCGGGCGCCCGCCAGCCGTGCTGCCCGGAAGGAACCCTCGCGTGGTCCGCCTCTTCGTCCCCATCCCGGACACCCCGCCCGCCGAGGTGCGGCTCTCCGGCGATCGCCGCCACTACCTGCTCCACGTCCTGCGGCTCGGCGAGGGCGCCTCCCTGGAGGTGTTTGACGGCACGGGCCGCGCCTTCGAGGCGCGCGTGGCCAGCGTGGATGCCCAGGAGGTCCGCCTCACGCTCGGGCCCGCCCGGAGCGCGCCCCCCCGCCGCGCGGTGAGCGTGCTGCAGGGGCTGCCCAAGGGCGACAAGCTCGAGTGGGTCCTCCAGAAGGGCACCGAGTTGGGCGCCGCCGCCTTCTACCCGGTGGCCACCGCGCGCAGCGTGGTGAAGCTGGAGCCGAAGCGCGCCGAGGAGCGCACCGCGCGGTGGACGAAGATCGTCGAGGAGGCCGCGCGCCAGTGCCGGCGCAACGACGTGCCCCAGGTGCACACGCCCCGGCCGCTGCTGGAGGCCGCGCGCGCGCTCGGGCCCGGGACGGCCCTGCTGGTGCTGGACGAGGAGGAGACCGCGGTGCCCCTGGGCGAGGCCTTCCGCGCCTGCGCACCCGGCGCCCCCGTCGCGCTGGTGGTGGGCCCAGAAGGAGGACTGGCGCGAGAGGAGGTGAGCGCGCTCCTGGCGCTGGGCGGCCGCGGCGTCAGCCTGGGGGCCCGCATCCTCCGCACGGAGACGGCGGCCCTGGCCGCGCTGGCCGTCATGGCCCACCTGGATGGGGAACTCGGATAGCAGCCGGGAGGGCAGGCGCTCGTCTCACACTGGCTGCCACCCTCGCGTCGCCATTCCTACGTTTCCTGCGTCCGGGGCCGCACAGGGTCCCTGCCAATAGGAGAACTTTCCATGGGGATCATTGCTTTCATCGTCATCGGTCTCATCGCCGGCCTCATCGCTCGAGCCATCCTGCCGGGCCGCCAGAGCATGGGGCTCCTCGCCACGACGCTGCTGGGCATGGTCGGCTCGATCGTGGGTGGCCTCATCGGCTCGCTCTTCCAGCGGGATGGGCGCCTCTTCGATCTGCACGCCTCGGGGATCTTGATGTCCGTGCTGGGCGCGATCGTGGTCCTCCTGCTGGTGGGAGCCGTGGGCCGACGCCGGGTCCACGCCTGACGCGAGCTGCCCCATACGCCCTGTCCTGAACGGACGGGGTGACTCGAGGTGCTGAACCCCTGACGGTCCTTCAACCAAGGAACCGCGGGGGTTCGCGCTTTTCTTGCCCCAGGGGCGGGGACGTCCTTTCATGTAGCACCTGCTGTCGCTACCTGGAGGAACCGTTGTCCAAGTGCCTGAAATGCGGAGCCGCGCTGCCGCCGGTGGGCGACTGCCCCGCCTGTGCCGCCGCCGCGAGCAAGCCGGCCCCCCTGGGCGTGCCCAGTCTGCTCGACAAGGACATCCAGATCGACCGCCGCACTCCAGAGCACACGCCCGCGGTGTCCGGGGCGGCTGTGCCCAGCTTCGCTGATCTGGCGCGCGGCCCCGCCACGCCCCCAGGGCTGACGCCGCGAGTGCCGACCCCTCTTCCGGTGCCAGCCACCCAGGCGCCCGAGGACGTCACGACGATCTCCGCCATGCCTCAGGCGGCACAGGGGGCTCCGCCGCCTCCACCCATGCCCATGGCTCAGGCCTCCACGATGCCCTCGGCGTCGCTGCCCCGCATCCCGGCCCCGGCGGCACAGGCGGGCCTGCCTGTTTCTCCCACTGTTCCCTACTCGCAGCCTCCGACGATGGCGCCGAGCCCGGCCCCGCGCTCGCCCCCGACGCCCGTGCCGGTGGTGACGTTCGCGCCTCCGCACCGGGCCCCCGCCGCACCTCCTCCCAGTACACTCGCGCCGGATGAGCTGACTCCCCGCCGCCCCTACCCCGCGATCGCCCCGAGCCCCTCGGAGGCCACGGCTCCTGCCCAGGCGCGCCCCCGGGCCGCCGCCGCGCACAAGGCCACCCCGGGTGTCGAGGAGATCCACGCCCGCCCGGCCTCGCTGTGGCGCCGGCTGCTCTCCTTCACCATCGACACGGGCGCCATCACGGGCGTGGCCTTCCTCTACATCACCCTCGCCTCGTCCATCGCGGGCCTCAAGGCTCCCCCCTCCCAGGGGCTCACCGCCCTGGACTCGCTCGCGGCGTGGATGCACGCGCTCAAGTCCGTGCTGCTGCCCGGCGTCTTCCTGCTCCTGGTGCTGGCGACCGTCTACTGCGCGGTGGCCGCCTACCTGTGGAATGGCCGCACGCTCGGCCGCCTGCTGCTGGGGCTGCGGCTCGTGGACACCCATGGCGTGGCCCCCGCTCCTACCCGCGCCATCGTCCGCGCGCTGCTCGCCGTCGTATCCTTCGGCCTGTTCCTGGGAGGCTTCTGGATGGCCCTGTTCGACAGACGCGGCCAGACCCTCCATGACAAGCTGACCTCCACCTTCGTCATCCAACCGAGCTGATCCAAAGCTTCATTGTGCCTTGCGGCCGCGGCCGTAAGATGCCGCGACCTCCATGCCTGCCCGACTCGCCCAACTCCTGGTCGCGCGCGGCCTTCTCCCACAGGAGACGGTGGATGCCGCCTTGCGTCAGCAGCAGGCACGAGGCGGCCTGGTGGACACCGCCCTGCTGGAGGCGGGGGTGCTGCGCGAGACCGACCTGCTCGCGCTCCTGGGCGAGGTGTCCGGCTTCCGCCCGGTGAACCTCGCGGACTTCGAGCCCAACGCCGAGGTCGCCACCTTCATCCCCCCGAAGATCGCCGAGCGGCTGTGCGTGGTGCCCCTGTCGCTCGACGGCAACACGCTCCACGTGGCCTGCGGCTACCCGGTGCCCCGCAAGGAGCTGGACGAGGTGGGCTTCCTGCTCGGAAAGCCCCTGGATCTCTGGGTGGCCACGGAGGCTCGCGTCCGCGAGTGGATCTCCGCCGTCTACAAGCTGCCGCTCTCCGAGCGCTTCTCGGCCCTGCTCGCCGCGCTCACCCGCCGGACCTCGGAGCCCGCTTCCGCGCCGGCGCCTGGCGCGCCCCCACCGCCTCCCCGCGAGGCCATTGAAGAGGAGGGAGCGCTCACGCCCGCCATGGTGGAGCGGCTGGCACGCTCCGTGGCCTCGGAGCCCATTCCCCTGGAGGCGAAGAAGGGGGAGACCCAGCCCGGGGCCCGCGCGCCCGCCCCCGCCGCGCCCCAGCCGGGTGCCCCCGCGGCTCCACCGGCCTACACCCGCGAGCCGCTGCGCCTGAACATGCCCGCGGGCGCCGCCGCGCCTGCGGCTCAACAGCCCCAGGCCGCCGCGCGCCCGGCTCCCCCGCCCTCGGCTTCGCCGCCGGCCTATACCCGTGAGCCGCTGCGCCTCAACATGCCGGCAGGCAGTCCTCCACCCTCCGCGCCTGCGGCTCAGCAGCCCCAGGCCGCCGCGCGCCCGGCGCCGCCGCCCTCGGCCTCGCCACCGGCCTATACCCGTGAGCCGCTGCGCCTCAACATGCCGGCCGCCCAGCCCTCGGCCCCTGCCGCCCAGCGGCCCGCGGCCCCGCCGGCCGGGGTTCCCTCGCCTCTGACGCCCGTGGCCTACCCCGGCCTCTCGGCCTCGCAGCAGCGCGCCGCACCCGGCCCGGGCCTCACGCAGCCGCCCACGCCGGCCGTCCCGAAGGAGCCGCAGTTCCTCGTCTTCAGCAACCCCACGCCGGCCACGCCTCCCCCGCGCCGGACCCCGACGCAGCCCGAGTTCCAGTTCCCGGCGCCCCTGCCGGCTCCCGTACCGCCCCCCGCGGCGGCTCCGCCCCCGGCCCAGGTGGAGCCAGTGCCCATCACCTCGCTGGCGCCCGGGGCTCCTCCGGTGCAGCCCTCGCGGCCTCCCGCGCCTCCCGCCAGCCAGGACGTGCCGGACTGGACGCTGGCGCAGGCCCGCACCGCGCTGAAGGACGCGACGCGAGACAGGGATCGCCTCATCGACGTGGCCCTGCGCTTCGGCCGCCGCACGTTCGACTACGTGGCCGCCTTCGCCGTCCTCCGCGGCGCCGCGAGCGGCTGGGAGGCGCGCGGGGAAGGCATGACGGGCGAGCCGCTCTCGCAGGTCTCCATCCCGCTCGACGCCAGCAGCGTCTTCCGCACCATCGCCGTCAGCCGTGGCAGCTATGCCGGCCCGCTGCCGCCGGACGCGCTCAGCAAGCACTACGTGGAGCTCTTCGGCCGGCAGTCTCCGCGCACCGTCTTCCTCTACCCGGTGGAGGTGCGGGGCCGGCTCGTGGCGCTGATCTACGGAGACTGCGGCCAGAAGCCGATCAGCCAGCGGCGCCTGTCCGACTTCATCCTCTTCTGCCAGGATCTGCCGAGCGCCTTCCAGGAGCTCATCCTCTTCCGCAAGCAGCGGATGACGGAGCTGCGCGCGCCGGACCTCGCCGAGGCGACAGCCCAGGCTGGCGCGCCCGCGCCCGCGCCGGCGGCGGTGGCCGGCCTGGGGTGGAGCCCCTTCATCGGCCGAACGAGCGGCACCCTGGGCCGCGCCGCGACGATGCCGCCCCGGGCGATGAGCGAGGAGCGCCCGCCGCCGGACTTCACGCCGCTGATCAGGCGCCTGACGGGCCCGGACGCCGCCCAGCGCGCCAACGCCATGGCGGAGCTGGCCCGCACGCCCGAGGCCAGCGCACGGGTGCTCGCCGTGAGCTTCCCCGGGCCCACGGCCTGGAGCCGCCTGCCGGTGGTGGAGCTGCCCGAAGCGGACGAGCTGGGCCCCATCCCCGCCGCGCTCTCCCGGCTCGGCCGGCCCGCGGCGCAGGCGCTGGCGCCCCTGCTGGACTCGGCGGATCCGGACACGCGCTACTTCGCGCTGCTCACCGCCGGCAACCTGCCGTACGTGGAGCTGGTGGACGGGGTGCTGCGCGGGCTCTTCGATCTGGAGCCGGACATCTCCAGCGCGGCGCGCGTGGCGGCCTCGGCGCTCAAGCACCTGCCCCGCTTCGACGCGGCGATGAGGGATCTGCGCCAGGAGCTGGCCAGCCGGGATCCGCTGCGGCGCTCGCTGACGGCGCGGGCGCTGGGCTCGCTACACGATCGGGAGGCCATCGAGGGCCTGATCAACCTCACCGGCAGCGACGACGAGATGTGCGCGCAGGCGGCCGCCGAGGCGCTGCGGGAGATCACCCGCGCCACCTTCGGGCTCCAGCCGCGCCAGTGGACGGCGTGGTGGGCGGAGAACCGCACCCGTCGGCGCGCGGACTGGCTGGTGGCGGCGCTGCGGCACAAGGAGCTGGACGTCCGCCTGGCCGCGATCGAGGAGCTGAGCCGCGCCCTCAACGACACGCTGGGCTACTACGCGGACGCGTCCGAGGCGGATCGGGAGGGCGCCGTGCGCCGCTGGGAGGCCGCCGCCGTGGATCCCGCCAGGGCCCGAAGGCTGGGCGCTCTCTGAGCCCCCATGCTCCGCCGATCCCTCCCAGGCCCGGCGCTGCCGTCGCTGCTCCTCATGCTGCTGTGGGGTTGTGGCAAGAGCTGCGCAGGCCAGGAGAGCGAGCCTTCGCCACTCACTCTCCCGGCCGCTGGCTCGACAGGGCTCAGCATCAGCGACGAGGGCGCCTTTCCCGAAGCCGTCGAGCTGCTGCCCTTTGACACGAGCCTGCTCCAGTTCGCCGGCGAGCGGGACTTCAAGAATCGTTATTCGTCCACCGTCATGGTCAACAGGGGGGACCCATTGGCAGGGGCCGAATGCAGCGGCGTCCTCATCGGGCCGCGGGTCGTCCTCACCGCTGGGCACTGCGTATGCACTCCGAGGCCCCTGCCAACCGCTCGAACCGTCATCGACGGCACCTCATGCTCGGGACGAGCATCCGTGACAACGGTGGTCTACGGCGCAGTGAGGACCGAGGAGCTGGCGGATCTACGCATCCACACCTACGAGGGGTTGGTTCGAGCTCATCCGCAGTTCGAACTGCTCCTTGACCCACAGCAGACCCTCCTGTCGAGCACGGCCGATCTCGCTGTCATCATCTTGGAAGAGCCTGTCGTGCCTCCCCTCTCGGTGGCTCCACTGGCTGACACGGAGATCCAGCCCGATGAACTCCTCGTCATGGCGGGCTTTGGCCAGAGCAAAGAGGTCCCTGGGCTCTTCGGCGCCCGCTCCTTCCGGAAGAACAGGGTCACGCGTTCTGCGGCACCCGCCAGCGGAAGATTCCTGTACGAGCAACAAGGCCCCTACCTCTACAACGGCTACAATGGCGGCCCTTGCTTCCGCGAAGACGGCCGGGGCCATTCGCTCGTTGGCATCGCGAGCATCGGCTCGGACAAGGAGCTGTCCCTCACGAGCATCCCCTTCCATCGCGCCTGGGTGGATGTGGAACTCCAACGCGCGACTTGTACTCGGAACCCATGTCCTGCCCCATGACCTCGTGCTTCCGGTGGGTGCTCCCCCTGCTGTTCCTGCTGCTGTGCGCCCGCTGTGCAGCGAGCCCTGTCGCAGTCGAAGCGGACAGTGGCACTGACCTCCAGGTGGAAGTGGAACCGTTTGCCCAGGCGGTTCAGCTGGCAGTCGCAGGCGGCGAACCCGATCTGGGAGACCGCTATCCGACCACTGTTCTCATCGCCAGCGACAGAACGCCGGGGCTCAGTGGAACCCCGGGCTACTGCAGCGGCGTCCTCGTGGAGCCGGACCTGGTCCTTTCAGCGGCTCACTGCATGTGCTTGCCGGCAATCCATACCGCCAAGGGCACATCCGTCAACAGGTCGAGCTGCGCCAAGGGCGTCAGGGTCATCAGACCTTCCTACGAGTTTCAGGAAGAGAGCGCTGAAACAGCCGGAGGGAAGAAGCCCCGGAGGCTCGCAGGCATCAAGTATCCCGAGATCCGAGGCGTGCCCTTTCTGCCGGAGGAATTCAGGGTGGATGTCGATGAGGCAGGGACCGTGCGGTCGCGCATCGCCGACTTCGCCATCATTCGCCTGCAAAAGCGCGTACCGGTTCGTATCGACTACCGCCTTCCAGACCGGGAGGTTGCGATCGGCGAATCCATCGTCATGGTTGGATTCGGAAACATGCGGCAACACAACACGAGTGCCGCGATCCTGCGTTACTACGGCGACAACAAGGTCACGGGCGTTCGCCTCCTCGAGGACGAGGACAACCCAGCCCGGGACAAAGAGCGCGTGGAGATCTACTTCCACCGGAAGAAGACGGGGGCTCATGCCGAGCAGGGGGACAGCGGCGGGCCGTGCTTTCGCGAGAACGAGCAAGGCCGCTTCCTCGTAGGCATCGTGCACTCCAGCGTGCCAGATGGCAGGACCTCCGTCCTCCTGAGCACCTTTCACTCCAAGGGCCTGATCGATAAGTTGATCGCAGCAGCGCGGGCGAAGATTGACTGACCGGCCCCTGGAATCATCCCTGGAGAAGAGGAGCGGGCCATGAGTGGCCTGGCGTGGCTGAGCCTGGCGGCGTGTGCGGGGCAGCTCGCCCTGGCGGGGCTGGCCCTGGCGCGCGTGGGCAAGAGCCCCCTGGCCCTGCCCCTGGCCCTGCTGTCCATCGCGCTGTCCACCTGGAACTTCGCCCACTTCGCCTACGCCACCTCCGGCGAGGAGGGCTGGCGGCTCATCAACCTCGGCGCCACGCTGCTGTCCGCGCCGTGCGCGATGCACTTCATCCTCGCCTTCATCGGGCAGCGCCGCCGCTTCGCCCTGGGCATCTACGCCACCTACGCCGTGTATGGCGTCTTCGGCGTCGTCGCCATCTACGCCCTGAGCTCGCCCTGGCTGGCCGTGCGCGCCACCACCCCCACCTTCGCCCGCATCACGCTCGCGCTCGTCACCCTGCTGCTGGGCGCCGGCTGGGCGCTGCTGCTGCTCCACCTGCGCCGGGCCCCCCAGCCCGAGGAGCGCATCCGCAGCGGCCTGCTGCTGCTGGGCCTGGTGCTCCTGGTGGCGCTGCCCGGAACGGACCTCATGGCGGAGCTGGGCCTCAACGTGCCTCGGCTGGGCACCCTGGGCACCCTGCTGGGCCTGCCGGTGATGGCCACCGTGGCCCTGCGCTTCCAGCTCTTCGGCAAGGCTCTGTCCAGCGGCGCGGCCCTGTACGCGGCGATGCTGGCGGTGGTGGGCGTGCTGGCCTACCTCATCGTCTTCCGCCTCTTCGCCGCCGAGCAGGGCGCCCTGGTGGTGGGCACCGCCGCCATCACCTTCGCGCTGCTGGCCGCCGCCCGCCGCGGGGTGAGCGCCTTCGTCACCCAGCGCGAGCGCCTGGAGCACCTGGCCACCCTGGGCCGCTTCTCCGCGCAGATGGCGCATGACTTGAAGAACCCCATCGCCGCGCTCAAGGGCGCCGCGCAGTTCCTCAAGGAGGAGCACGCGCAAGGGCGCCCGTGGAACGACAAGGGCGACTTCCTGGACCTCCTCCTGGAGCAGGTGGAGCGGCTGGACCGCGTGGTGAGCACCTACCAGCGGCTGGGACGCGTGGAGCCGCTGCCTCGGCCGCTGGACGTGAACGGGCTGGTCGCGGACGTGCTGTCGCTCCAGGCCTTCGCCGGGTACGCCAACGTGAAGATGGAGCGCGAGCTGGCGGCGGCGCTACCCCCGTGCGCGGGGGACTATGACTTGCTGGCCAACGCGCTGGAGAACCTGGTGCGCAACGCCTGCGAGGCCATGCCCCAGGGCGGCACCCTCACCGTCCGCACGCGGCATGAAAGCTCGGACGGAGCGGGCGTGGTGCTGAGCGTGGAGGACACGGGCGAGGGCATGGACGCCCGCACCCGTGAGCGGGCCTTTGACGAGTTCTTCACCACCAAGGCCTCGGGCAGCGGGCTGGGGCTGGCCTTCGTGCGGCGGGTGGTGGAGGCGCACGGAGGAGAGGTGGCGCTGACGAGCCGGGAGGGGCGCGGTACGATCGTCCGCCTGCGCCTGCCCATACATGGGGCGCCCGAGGGTGTCCCCGCCCCAGGAGAAGGAGCACCGTGGCCGAGCCGCTGAAGGGAAGCGTGTTGCTGGTAGACGATGACCCCGCCGTGGCCAAGGTGCTCGGCGCGCTGCTGGCGCAGGCGGGGCTCACGGTGCACACCGTGAAGAGCGGGGCGGAGGCGCTCGGCCTGCTGGGGCAGAAGCCCATCGACGTGGTGGTGAGCGACGTGCGGATGCCGGGCATGAGCGGCCTGGAGCTGCTCTCCGAGGTGACGCGGACATACCCGGACGTGCCCATCGTCCTCATGACGGCGCACGGCACCGTGCCCATGGCGGTGGAGGCCATGAAGGCGGGGGCGGCGGACTTCATCCTCAAGCCGTTCGACCGGGAGGAGATCCTCTTCACCCTCCGCAAGGCCCTGCTGCGCGCGGAGGGAGACGCCGAGCGCTCGCCGCTGAAGACGAGCGCCTTCGTGGGCCGCGGCGCGGCGATGACCGAGGTGGAGGCGCTGCTGACGCGCGCGGCGGCGGGCACGGCGACGGTGCTGCTGCGCGGCGAGTCCGGCACGGGCAAGGAGCTGGCCGCCAAGGTGGTGCACGACGCGAGCCCGCGCCGGAGCGGCCCCTTCGTGAAGCTGCACTGCGCGGCGCTGCCGGAGACGCTGCTGGAGAGCGAGCTGTTCGGCTACGAGAAGGGGGCCTTCACCGGCGCGGCCACGCGCAAGCCCGGGCGGGTGGAGCTGGCCCACGGCGGCACGCTCTTCCTGGACGAGATTGGAGACATCACCCCGCACGTGCAGGTGAAGCTGCTGCGGCTGCTGCAGGAGCGCGAGTTCGAGCGGCTCGGCGGCACCCAGACGCTGAAGGTGGACGTGCGCTTCGTGGCGGCCACGCACCGGCCGCTGGAGGAGATGGTGAAGAAGGGCGAGTTCCGCGAGGACCTCTTCTACCGCCTCAACGTGGTGCCGGTGTTCCTGCCGCCGCTCCGGGCTCGCCCGGAGGACGTGGAGCCGCTGGCCCGACACTTCCTGGACGTCCACGCCAGGGCCAACGGGCGGCAGCCCTTCACGCTGGCCCCGGACGCGCTCCAGGCGTTGCAGGCCCAGCCGTGGCCGGGCAACGTGCGCCAGCTCCAGAACTTCATGGAGCGGCTGGTGGTGCTCTCGGATGGCCCCACCATCACCGGCGAGGACGTGGCGCGAGAGCTCGCCCGGCAGCCAGGGCTGATGCCCTCCCCCGCCCAGGCCGCTCCCGCCAGCACCGCCGCACCGGCGCCGTCGCCCGTGGGCAGCGAGCAGAAGACGCTGGAGTCCCAGC